>DATGLL010000041.1:0-12042 GCA_035294145.1 Candidatus Dormiibacterota bacterium
GTGCGCAGGATGAGCGGCCAGGGATCGGCCATCTCGCCCACCGGCACCTCGATCAGCACCGGCTCCTCCACCTCCTGGGCCCGCCGCAGGGCTTCCGCCAGCCGATCGGGGTCGGTGGCCCCGAGCGCCCGCACGCCGAACGATTCCGCCAGCCGCCGGAGGTCGGGGTTGTGGAGTTCGCTGGCGATCACGCGCCCGAACCGCTGGCGCTGGATACGGCGGACGTTGCCGTAGGCGCCGTCATTGAACACCACCACGATCACCGGCAGTCGGTGTTGCACCGCCGTGGCCAGCTCCTGGACGTTGAAGAGGAGACCGCCGTCCCCGACGACGATCACCACCCGACGGCCGGTGGCCGCGACCTGCGCGCCGAGGCCGGTTGGCAGCTCGAAGCCGAGCGTGCCCTGGTAGCCAGAGGTGAGGAAGGTCCGCGGCTCGTACACCGGGAAGCCGATCCGGGCCCAGTAACCGACCTGCGTCATCCCGTCCACGACCACCGTCTCGTCGGGCACCGCGGTCCGGATGGCACGGGCGAAGGCCGCCTGGGGTTGCACCTGCTCCAACGCCTCCTGGACCCGCTCGCGAAGTCGGTCGAGGCTGCGCCAGGAGGCAGCGCCGCGGCCCGGGAGCAGGTCGGTCAGCAGCTCCAGAGCCCGTCTGACGTCCCCCTCGACGGCGACCTCAGCCCGGGGCCCGCGTGCCATCTCCTGTGGGTCGACCTCGATCCGGATCAGCTGCTGTCCCTCTTGCAGCCGCCAGCGAGTGCCCTCGTGGGTGGCGAAACGGGTACCGGCGGCCACGATCACGTCCGCCGCTCGGATCAGGTTGGGCGCCGCCGGCGGCTCGAAGGCCAGCGGATGCCGAGCCGACAGCGCGCCCTTGCCGTTGCCGGTGAGCAGCACCGGGGCGTGGAGACGCTCGGCCAGCTGACGTAGCTCGTCCCAGGCCCCGGCGGCCAGGACCCCACCTCCAGCGACGATCAGGGGGCGCTGGGCCCGATGCAGCCGTGCTGCTGCTCGTTCCAGGGCGTCCCCGTCCGGAGGGCGGCTTTCGGCGATGCCCACCGGAAGGTTCGCCATCGGTTCGCAGGTTGCCTCGAGGACGTCCCATGGCACCTCCACCGCCGTGGGGCCAGGTCGGTCCGAGCGTGCACGTCGGGCCGCCTCGGCAATCAGCGCTGGGATCTCCTGGGGGCGCCAGGCGCGGTCGGCCCAGCGGGTGAGGCCACGGAGGAGCGAGAGCTGATCAGGGAGCTCGTGGAGCAGACCCAGCCCTGATCCGATCTCGGTCGAGATCACCTGCCCCGCCACGCAGAGCAGGGGCGAGTTGCAGGCATAGGCCATCGCCAGCCCGGAGCTGGCGTTGAGCACACCCGGGCCAGGCACCACCAGGCAGGCGGCGAGGGCACCGGCCACCCGTGCGTAGCCGTCGGCCATGTAGGAGGTCGCCTGCTCGTGTCGGGTGTGGTAGACGCGGATCGTCTCCTGGCGGGCCAGGGCGTCGAAGGCGGCGTCGAGCTGGACACCTGGCAGCCCGAAGACGGTACGCACACCTTGGGCCGCCAAGGCGGCCACCAGCAGGTCGCCTCCGGTCACGGAAGGGCTCTTGGGGTCGATCATCCGCCGACCCATTGTCGGTCCTCGACGCTGACCCTTGCCGCGCCTCGGATCTAGACTGACTGCCGTGCCCACCGCTCTGGCCAGGCCCCGCTTCGGCATCTTCGATTGGGTCGACGCCAGTGGTCAGGAGCTGGCCGACCACTACGAGCGCCGGCTCCGTCTGGTCGAGCTGGCCGATCGCTCCCCCTTCTGGTGCTACCACGTGGCCGAGCACCACGGGACGCCGTTGGGCCTGGTGCCTTCGCCGAACATGTTCCTGGCTGCGGTAGCGGCACGGACCCGACGGCTGCGCTTCGGCCCGCTGGTGAACGTGCTCCCCCTCTACGACCCGGTGCGTCTGGTCGAGGAGATCTGCATGCTCGACCATCTCAGTCGGGGACGGTTGGAGCTGGGGCTCGGGCGCGGCGGTGTCCCAGGTGAGCTGGCGCCCTACGGGGTACGAGCCGAGGACACGCGCGAGATCTTCCAGGAGGCGTTGGCGCTGGTGCTGCAAGGGCTCCGCGAGGGTCGCTTCGACCACCAGGGCCGGTGGTTCCCGAACCGGGCCGGGAGCACCCCGCTCCGGCCCTTCCAGCGCCCCTACCCGCCGCTCTGGTACCCGACCTCGTTCCCCGACAGCGTGCCCTGGATCGCCCGGGAGGGGATCAGCATCCTCTTCGCCTTCCTGCTCGCCCGGCAGCAGACGACCGCCGCCGAGCAGATCGAGCGCTATCGGCAGATCCAGCAGGAACATCGCGCCGATTCCGGTCGTCTCAACGGCCACGTGGCCGAGCCATGCGTCGGGGTCTGTCACCACGTGGTGGTGGCCGAGACCGACACCGAGGCCCATGCCGTGGCCCGACGGGCGCTCCAGAGATGGTTCGCCAACTTCAACCACCTCTGGCTGCGCGAGCGTGGGACGGAGTACTTCCCCTCTGATGTCGACGCGTTCATCGAGGCTGGACACGCGATCGTCGGTTCCCCCCGCACCGTGCGCGAGCAGGTGAGGCAAACTCTGGCTGAGACCGGCGGGAACTACTTCGCCGGCGTGTTCGCTTTCGGTGACCTCACCGAGGAGGAGGCATCGCGCTCGCTCGATCTGTTTGCCCGCCAGGTGATCCCCGACCTGATGGCCGCTGGGGCCCCGGGGGGCGAGTTGGACGAGCGCGCCTGACCTCCCGGCCCCGACGGGGAGGGCGGTCGGTCGAGCCGTCGTCGCCCTTCCGCCGGCGCTGGTGCCGGGGGAGGGCCCGAGGGCGTGGATCGGGAGGGAGGAGGCCTGGTGGCCCCAGGTCTCCAAGGGGGGCCTCACCGAGGGTGCGCTGGCCGGCGGCGGTGGCGGTTCTGGCGGGCGATCTCACGCAGGGGGTAGGGCTCGGCCCGCTGCCGAAGGGAGGAGCGGACCGGGCCGGGCTCCAGGCCCACCTCGCGGCTTGCCGCCGGCATGCCCCCCGGAGGGGGCTGTCCGGGGCCAGGGCGCAGCGACGGGGGCGCTCCGAGGCCGCCCCAGCCGGGACCGACGGCAGCCGCGCGACCAGACGGCCTGGCACAGCTCCCGGCTGGTGGAGGCCGGCCGAGCGTTGGCGGTGCGACGGCGAGCCGGCTGCGTGGGGATCCCTCGCCTATCGGCTCGGTTGGAGCCTCGGTGTGGTGCGAGGCCCGTGAGGGCAACCCCGAGAGGGGTGCCGCCTGGTGAGCGCTACCGCTTACTCGGCGGCGACGGCTCGGGTGATGGCTCCTTGCTGTGACCGCCTCGGCCCCGTTGCCTACTCCGGCTGACCGAACCAGCGCTGGCGGGTTGGGAACAGGTAGCGACCGGTGATGAAGTTCAGGATCCTTCGAGCGCGGCCAAACGACGCCGCCAGCTCCTGGGCGGTGCGCTGCCACCACGGCGAGCGCACCCCTGTGGCCGCCCGTTGGTACGCACGGCGGCCCAGCCACTCGAACTGGACGATGCCGCCTCCACCGGCCAGGACCAGCTCGTCCGGCGGGTCTCCCCCCAGGGCACGGCTGAGCCGGTCCAGGTGGCGAGGGGCCAGTGGTCGAGCGACGACGTGCTCGGGGAAAACCCCGCTCAGGAAGAGGCACAGGTCGCCAAGACGCCGGTAGATGTAGGGCTGCTCGGAGGCGGGCACGACCTCCAGCATGGAGGCGAGTCGCAGGGGATCGAGCTCGCTGTAGCGGCGCCGACGCCAGCCCCGCGGCGTGCGGAACCACACGCTGCCGCTGGCGACGTGGGTGTACGAAGCGAGCAGCTCGGCCAGGGAGAGGCGTCGGGAAGGCGCCTCCATGAACTCGCGCAGGCCGGAGACGTCGAAGATCGGCACGCTCCGCCTGGGGCCGAGCCACTCCTCGACGAAGGTGGCTTGCTGCAGATCCTCGGCCGCCCGGTGGACCAGCACGGCGAAGGCCAGGAAGGGCGAGGCCCGGAGCATCGCCTCGCTCTCCTCCCGGCCGCCGAACAGGGCCTCGAAGACCGCGGGCCGTCTCAGCAGCTCCTCCAAGCCAGCCGGGTCGGAGCGCAGTCGGGCCAGCTCCTCAGGGCCGGCCGCGGCCACGGCGCCGAGCAGCTGAAGGTCGGAGTCGGTGAGGTGCTCGAGGAAGTGCGGTGTCGACATCGACGATCTCCTGACACGAATGTATCGTCGGCCCGGAGCCGTCGGGTCCTGCGTCGGCCGCGATCAGAGGCCTTGGAGCTCGCGGGCGCGGCTGCGCACCGCCGCCGCGTAGCGCGCTGCCGACCGGGCCACCGCCGCCTTGCCATCCCGCTCCACGACCCGACCCCACCAGGCGCCGTAGATGCGGTCGAAGTCGTAGGCGGCAACGGTTCGCGCGATGCGCTCGACGGTGCGGGCCGGCAGGGGGATCAGGTTCGGGTAGCTGAACATGAAACTGACGAAGCGCCGGTCCTGCACCACCTGCAGCACGTCGCCGACCAGCAGCGCCCCCTTCCCTTCCGCGCCCGCAGGCCAGTGGGCGACGGTGGCCCCGGGGAAGTGACCGCCGCACCGTACCAGTGTGATCCCGCCGAACAGTGGTAGTGTCTCCCCCGGCCAGAAGCGGATGCTGCCATCCGGGCGCATCACCCATCGCCGGTCGGCCCGGTGGAGGTAGATGGGGGCGCCGAAGGCCCGGCTCCACTCCACCATCGAGGAGTAGTAGTGGGGATGGGAGATGGCGATCGCCCTCAGCCCGCCCAAGCCGTCCACAGCGGTCACGGTGGCCTCATCGAGCAGGCTGATGCAATCCCAGAGCAGGTTGCCTTCTGGCGTCTGGACCAGTAGGGCGCACTGGCCGATGGCGAAGGACGGCTCGGTGCCGATCCCGATCAGCGAGGGCTCCAGCCGCTCGATGCGGTTCCGATGGCCACGCTGCAGCTCGTCGAGCGTCGTCCACCGCTGGCCTTCCCAGCCCACGTACTGGCGAGCGTCGGTGCAGATGGCGCAGCGCTCCGGAGGGGCAGGGGAGTCGGCGTGTTGGGTGCCGCAGGTGGTGCAGATGAAGCAGGTCACCGGCTGGCCTGCGCCCCTCGACCATCCACGGACGCCACGGAAGTATCATCGCTCTCCGGCCGGCTCTGCCGTCCGCTCCGTTGCCTGGCAACCCTCGGGGTCTCCGGCCATCCGGCGCGCATCCCGAACCGGCGGCGCCTCGTGCGCCGCGGATTCGAAGGCGAGAGGAGACGTCATGGCACAGCACGCGACGCATGACCGTCGACCGGGAGGTGGCCTGCTCCGGGCCGGCGTCAGCTTGGTGGCGCTGGCCGACACCGCGCTCTCGCTCGAGGTGTGGGGCTGGCGGAGCCCGCAGGCGCACACCGCGGAGCGCTTGCTGCTGGGCGTGATCGCGCCTGTGCGACCGGCGGCGACGCTGGTCGTGGGGGTGGCCGCGATCTACCTCGCCACGCGTCCCAAACGAGCCTTCCGGCGCATGCTGGTAGGCCTGGTGATCGCTGCTGGCCTGCTCTCGCTGGTGGCCTCCGAGCCCGGGCTGCTGGCGGCGGCGGGTGCGGTATGCCTGGCCCTGCTCCAGGCCGGCTGGCTGTGGCCGGAGGAGGGAGATCCCGTGTCCAGCCGGCTCGGGTGGTCAATGCTGTTCGGGGTGGCCGCGGCTACGGCCGGCGCCGGCTGGTTGGTGGTGCTCGCGCACCGCGGGCATCGCCTGCTGGCCTGGATGCCCTTGCTCGCCGGGCTCGCCCTGGCGGCGGCGGTGTCCGGCATCGCTCTCCTGGATCGGAACCCGCCGCTGCCGGGAGAGTACGACCTCGGACGGGCGCTCCGTCGCTACCGCGAGCAGGGCCGCTCCGGGGTATGCCCGTTCGCGCTGATGCGGGACAAGCGGCACTTTTGGTCCTCCGACCGCGCCGCCTTCCTGGGCTTCGGCTGCCGGGTCGGGGTAGCCCTGGCCCTGGGACCCGGCATCGGGCCCGAGGATGCTCTCTCCCGGCTCTACGCCGAGTTCCGCGCCGCCTGTCGGGTGCGGGGGTGGCGGCCAGCCTTCTACCAGGTCGCGGAGGACGTGGCCGACAGGATCGGAGCCCGGGTACGGCTGGTGGTGGGCAGCGAGGCCGTGGTCGATGTCGATCGGTTCGGGCTGGACGGCCCCACCATGGCCCGGCTGCGGCACGAGGTCAACCGAGCCCGCCGACGGGGCGTTGGCGTCCGCGTGGCCTGGGAGCAGGAGCTGGGCCCGGAGGACCTCGCGGCGATTCGGGCCCTGGCCGCGAGGGTCGAGGAGCGGAGGCCGTTCGGTCCCATGGGCTTTTCCACCGGCCGCTGGGGCGATCCCCCTGGTGTGGAGCGCCTGGTGGGGCTTGCGCACGATGGGGAGGGACGGCTGGTCGCGTACGTGACCTGGCTCGTGCTCCCCGCGGCCTCAACCGTTGTGCTGGACGAGGTGAAGCGTGCACCAGGGGCCCCCGGAGGGGCGATGGACCTCCTGATCGCCGGCTGCCTGACCGCGTTCAAGGGCCGTGCCGCTCGGGCCAGCCTGGGGCTGGCGCCCGTGGTCGGCGCGCAGGTCGCGGCCCGGCTGGCCGGGTTCGAGGGCTTCCTGCGCCGGGCGTTGCGGGTTGCCAACGTCTCCCCGGGCCTCTACGCGTTCAAGGCCAAGTTCGCCCCGAGATGGGAACCGCGCTACCTGGTGGCGGAGACCGTGCTCGATTTGCCCCGGGTGGCGCTGGCTGGCTTCCTGCTCCACTACCCAGAGCTCGGTCGGAGGGTGTTGCCCCGAGTCGGGCGAGCCCTCCCCACAACCGTCCGCTGACTGGCGGCCCGGACCCCCGGTGCCAGCTTCTTCTCCCCTGGCCTCGGAGGAGCCGGGGCCTCACTGCCGTATGGGGGCTACGCCAGCTCCGAGTTCCCGGGTCCGTCTCCGGTGGCCAGGCATGGGCGGCGATCGGGGAGCACGCCATCCGAATCCTCTGGGCTGAGCCGGTCTGGCGCTCTCAGCCCAGCGCCCACAGCACTCGGAACCGCAGCGGTCCGAGATCTGCCGGATCCAGGCCCTCGAAGCTTGGCCATCCCTGGGCGCCGGCGACGGACACCCGGCGTTGGATCGCCGTGGTCAGCTCGATCTCGATCGTCGCCGGCCATTCGTGTCACCCTCACCGGCCCAGGCGAACAGCCCCTGCTGCTCTCGACTCCGCCCTGCCCGGCCTCGCGGCAGGTGCCGGCTGTACTCCTCGGGGGGGATGGGCACCGGTGCGTCGGTGAGGTGCGCCCGCCGTGGTCGCCATCTCCGTCCACCCGTCCGGGGCTCGAGGTCGGGCAGCCGGATCACCGGCGAAGCTGCGGGCGAGGAGGCGTCGAGGTAGCGTTGACCCGAGAGACCAGCGTGCTCGCGCCGGGCTGGAGCAGGCCCCGCTCCGGCATCGACGGGTACACGGGTTGGGTCCAGCGCGCGGCCGATCCCGGAAGGCGATTCGGAAGGCCTCCTACCAAGCCTCGCGGGCGGCGGCTTCGCGACCAGCTGCTCGACTCCTGGCGTGGAGTCGACGGGGTGCGAACTGGCCTTCGGGTCGGGCTGGTCGAGGGGGCGACGCTCGGCGATGACGCGGACGAGCACCGACATCGGCGCCCGGTCGACAGGCGGCCGCCCCCGGTAACGTCCTCGAGGAGGGACCGAGTCCGCTGGCGGCGGGTCGGGGTGACGATCGAGTGGTCGACGCGAGACCGAGTCCACCACCCACACGCCGACCCTCTCCGGCGTCTGGACCCACCCCCGGGCCAGTCACGGCTCGAGGCCGGCCTGCTCGCCCCGAGCGCTGGCCGATGGGCGTGATCGCCCTCAGCCTCTGGCCGGGGTGGTATCTGACTCCCCCTTGCCATCGCTCCGAGTGCCAAACGGGCGTGGGCAGCTGCTCGCCCTGAGCCGGCCGTTGGCCGGGCGTGACCTCTGGATCGCCAGTATGACGGTGGTGGCGATCGCCGCCGTGGTGGGGCTGGTGCGTCGTCTCGGGCCACTGGCCCTGACGTTTGAACAATGGAATGCTAGCATGTCAGTGGACACCCCGCCTGCCTGGTTAGGGGTGAGCCTGGCTTGGAGAGGAACTTGGAGCAGTAGGAGGGGACCATGGGAGTTGCGGCACCGCCCGACCTCAGCCTGGACGTGAAGAGCTTGCTGACCGAAGGCACCCACCTCATCGGCGGCGAGTGGGTGGCGGCCAGGAGCGGCGAGACCTTCGAGGTGCTCAACCCGGCCAATCAGGAGGTCCTGCTGCGTGTCCCCCGGGGCGGCCCAGAGGATGTCGACGCCGCCGTCCAGGCAGCGGCGGAGGCCTTCCCGAGGTGGCGGGACACCAGCCCAACCCGACGCGCCGAGCTCCTCTTCCGCTGGGCTGATCTCTGCCACCGTTACCGGCGGGAGATCGACCTGCTCGAGCGGATGGAGGTGGGCCGGCCCAGCTGGGGTCCGGTCTCGCCCATCCCGGCTACGCTCAGGTTCTTCGCCGGGATGGCGGACAAGATCACCGGCAGCACCCTGCCCACCTCAACGCCGAACCTCCTCGGCATGACCATCCGGGAGCCGTTTGGGGTGTGCGGCAGCATCATCCCCTGGAACGTCCCCGGTCCGCTGATGGTCTCGGACGTGGCGCCGGCCATCGCCGCCGGCAACACGATCGTGGTCAAGCCCGCCGAGGACGCGCCTCTGACCGCGCTCTTCCTGGCCCGGATCGCCGCCGAGGCCGGGATCCCGGCTGGCGTGATCAACGTGGTCACCGGGTTCGGAGCCGAGGCCGGGGCGGCGTTGCCCCTGCACCCGCTGGTCCGGCATATGAGCTTCACCGGCTCGCCGGAGACGGGGACGCGGGTGATGGAGGCCTGTGCCCGCAACCACATCCCGCTCCACCTCGAGCTGGGGGGGAAGTCGCCCCAGGTCGTGCTGCGCGACGCCGATCTGGAGAAGGCGGTCCCTGCCATCGTCCGGAGCATCACGCTCAACACCGGTCAGGTGTGCGCCGCTGGCTCCCGGTTGGTGGTGGACCGCAACCTACGCGGACCGCTGGTGGCGGCTCTTGCCGAGGCCTTCGGTAGGGTTCGTGTCGGGCCCTGGTATGAGGAGGTCGAGATGGGCCCGCTAATCAGTGCCAAGCAGGAGCAGCGGGTGCTTGGCTACCTCGAGCTCGGCCGCCAGGAGGGCGCGGAGGTGGTGACCGGTGGGCGCAAGCTCAGCGGTGAGAAGTTCGACCGTGGCTTCTTCGTCGAGCCGACCATCTTCGACCGGGCAGAGCCGGGGATGCGGATCGCCCAGGAGGAGATCTTCGGCCCCGTGCTTGTGGTGGTCTCCTTTACGGACGAAGACGAGGCGCTGGAGATCGCCAACGGGACCCGCTACGGTCTCGTGGCCTCGGTGTGGACGAGGGATGTGTCTCGGGCGGTGAGGTTGGCTCGAGGGATCCAGGCCGGACAGGTCACCATCAACACCACCGGCTCGCGCGGGGTCATCGGGGCGCCCTTCGGCGGCTACAAGCACAGTGGCTTCGGCCGCACCATGAGCGCGGACAGCATCCTCGAGTACACGCAGGTGAAGACGGTCGTCATCAGCGGCGAGTGAGGCGGTCTCGCCCCTAGAGGTGGGACGGGCCCCGAGGTGGCGCTGGCGGTCCTCCCTACTCCGGGCCGCCGGCGCCCTCCGGGGAGCACGAGCGGCCGCCGGGTGACGATCGAGCCCTGTCGCCCGGACTGTCCCCCATTGGGATGTGCCGCCAGCTCCTCGAGCGAGGTGGCAACGGCGGGGCGAGCACCTTGCGCCGGAGGATCGAGAAGGAGCTCCCACTCCGGCTGACCCAGCTGGCGGGGATGGGGGGGCCCCCCGCCGGTCGTCGCTCACCGGGTGCTTGGGTTGCCGAGGGGGACCGACCCCTTCCCGGTGACGATCTGCCGGGGCTCGGGGGCGAAGTTCGGCCCGGCCAAGCTGCGTTGGGCGGGCCGCTCGTGCCGGAGCAGGGCAAGGGGGAGCGTTGGATCAGGGCGTGGGGAGCGGTCCGCGAGCTGGCCGGGGGGCAGGCCTCGACGACCTCAGTCTCGGAAAAGCGGTGACAGGCGCTCGGGCGGCGGCCCACCGTGCCAAGGGCAATGGGCATGGGGTAAAGCCGGCGTCCCGCGCTCCATGTCACCGTTCGAGGTCGACCGCCCGGCGCGGAAGGGGGGTGCCTTGACGCCGAGCTGGGCGAGCGCCTGGTCGAAGGTCGGGGCGGAACTCGGAGGCAGCATCGGTCCTCGCCGCCTCCCGTCTTGCTCGGAGGGCCCGCGCGTCCCGGCAGGCGGCGCCTCCTTCTGCAGGCTTTGAGCGCTCCCCACGGGGGCGACGCCGTGCACTACCTGGAAGAGCGCCTCTGGGGGGCTGGCCTGCTCGGGGAGAAAACGGCCTAGACGGCGGTCACGGCCAGGTAGAGGATCCCGAACAGGAAGATCCAAACCACGTCGACGAAGTGCCAGTACAGGGTGGCGGCGGCGAAGCCGACGTGGTGCTGGGCGTTGAAGTGGCCCTTGAGCGCTCGCCCCAGCATCAGGAGCAGGAAGATGAGGCCACCAGCCACGTGCAGGCCGTGGAAGCCGGTCATCGTGAAGAACGCGCTCCCGAACTGGTTCAGCCCGCTGAAGCTGATGTGGGCGTGGGTGAACTCGTAGCCCTGACCCACCTCGAAGGCCACGCCGAGGAGGATGGTGGAGACCAAGAGGACGAAGAACCTGGGACGGTGATCGTGGGCGATCGAGTCGAGGGCGTAGTGGCAGGTGACCCCGCTGGAGAGCAGGATCACGGTGTTGGCCGCGGGCAGCGGCCACCAGTTGATCGGGATCGTCCGGGGCGGGGGCCAGCCCAGGGGATGGGAGCCGAACATGTAGAAGTACATGGCGAAGAGGCTCCCGAAGAACATCACCTCGGAGGCGAGGAAGATGTACATCCCCATCATCGCGGGGCTGATCACCGGATGCTGGGGCCGGCGTTCGGGTCGTACCGGTGCTTCTGCGACTGCCACTAGTGCGTGTGCTCCTCAGGGGTGTGCGAGACCCGTTCCTCGATCTCGTCCTGCTGGCTCACCACTTCTTCGTACATCCGGGTGTCCTCGAAGACCACCCACCCTCCGACCCCGATCAGGAAGACCACCAGCCCCACCCCTAGCAGCACCAGCCGGGTGAGGCTGGCAAAGGGGACGGCGGCCAAGCCCAGGAACAGGAATCCCAGGCAGATGATGAACGGGTAGCTGCTCGAGGGGAACAGGTGGATGCCCAGGTGGTGGGCCCGCTCCTCGTAGTCGATGACCGGCGGCTCCTGGTTGACCGGCAGCTCAAGGTCGAAGCGCCGGGCCCGCCGCCGTGAGGGGTCAGCGTTCCGCCAGGTCTGGAAGGCGGCCGAGGCGACGGTGGGGCTCGGCCAAAGGGAGAAGCTGCAATTGCGACAGTACTGCAAGAAGCGCGGGGTCAGCAGCCCACACCGCGGGCACTCCACCGCCAAGGCGGGGTTGCTGGTATCGACGAAGGCGGGTTTGGTCGCTCGCGCCACGAGGGCGATTTTAGAAGGTAAGGGGAAGGGCACGACGAGACCCTGGTGCGGAGGCACCTGTTCGCCTCCTCGTCTCGCTCCCCGTGAGATGCCTGGGGTCCACCGTTGCCAGGCCGGTGGAGCCCGTACGGTGGAGCTCGATGCCCGGTGTTCCCCCATGGCCCAGGATCGGCTGGCACGGGGACGCTGGGCGGGGAGGCCAATGGGCCATGGCCGAGCTCCTCGGCCCGCCCGACCCGCCGGCCTGGCTCGTCGCCCGTGGCCGTCATCTTGCCCGAGCGGCTAAGCTGAGGAGGACGATGGCAACCCTGGCCCCACCCAGACCCAAGAGCTACGACGACACCTTCTTCAAGCCGATCGCGCTGTGGTTGACGACGACCGACCACAAGCTGATCGGGATCATGTACATGACCACCGGCTTCCTGTCCTTCCTGGTGGG
>DATGLL010000042.1:0-17774 GCA_035294145.1 Candidatus Dormiibacterota bacterium
AACGCCGCGATCAACCTGGCGAGGTACTCGCCCGGGGCACCCCACCAAGCTGGCTTGGTGGGGGCCCCGCCCGTAGGCTCAGTTGGAGCCTTCGTGAAGCGCAGAGCCGCGGTAAGACCCGGGCTTCTCGGGCACGCGGCGAGGAAGCGCGAAGCCCGCAAGGGCAACCCCGTGAGGGGTGCCGCGTGAGTGCTATTGCGTACTCGGCGGCAACGGCCGCCCGCCACGGCTCGAACTGGCCGCAGCCGTTCGGGCCGCATATGCTGGCCACGAGGAGGTGCGGCGATGCCCAGAGAGCACGTGCTTGAGCGAGGTGCTACCCATTACAAGTGGGACAACTCGCTGCCGCCGGCGCTCGAGGTCGAGCCCGGTGACGTGGTTCACTTCGAGACCAACGAGGTCACCGATGGGCAGATCACCCCCGGATGCCCGGCCTCCCGCCTGGCCGAGATCGACTTCGACCGTCTCTATCCTCTGGCCGGTCCGGTCTATGTCAAGGGGGCGCGACCGGGTGATGTGCTCGTGGTGGAGATGCTTGAGCTGCGGCCACTCGAGTGGGGATGGACCGGGATCCTTCCCGGCCTCGGGCTGCTGGCTGACGAGTTCACCGAGCCGTACATTCGGCACTTCGATCTCAGCAATGGGGCCTACGCGGAGCTCCGGGCCGACATCCGCATCCCCCTGCAACCCTTCTGCGGGACCATGGGGGTGGCCACGGACGAGCCGGGTCAGCACGAGGTCTTGCCGCCGACCAAGGGCGCTGGGAACATCGACACCCGCCACCTCAATGTGGGAGCGAAGCTGTACCTGCCTGTCTTTGTGCCGGGGGCGATGTTCTCGGCCGGCGATTGCCACGCGGCCCAGGGCGATGGTGAGGTTTGCGTGACCGGTATCGAGTGTCCGATGGCGTTCAGCCTGCGCTTCGACCTTGAGCGTGGACGTAGCCTGCGACCATGGAGCTACCAGTTCGTCACCCCGCCCGGCTCCCTGCAACCGAGGTCGGACGAGCGTGGCTACTTCGCGGTCACGGCCCTGGGGCCTGACCTGATGGAGGGGGCCAGGAGCGCGGTTCGAGACCTCATCGCCTGGCTGGTCCGAGAGAAGGACCTGAGCCGTGAGGACGCCTACGTTCTCTGCAGCCTCGCCGCCGATCTCAAGATCAGTCAGATCGTCGACCGGCCCAACTGGGGGGTCTCGGCCTACCTGGCCCTGAGCGTCTTCACCTGATCCCGAGCTCATGGTCGCCGTTCGACCGGGCGACGGGCCATGGACCTGTCTCCATGGCCACCCCTGGCCTCGGCCGCTCCCCTCCCAGCCGGGCTGCGGATCGAGGCCCGATCGTCAGCCCCTTCGGAAGAGGCGGAAGAAGCGCCGAAGGTCGGCGATGAGCGGGTCGGGCTCTCCCATGGCCCGAAGCGCCCGCCTCGATCGAGGTCGGATCCGTGGACGATGTCGTTCGCCCGGCGAAGCGGCGGATGGGAGCGGCAAGCTCGTGAGGGAAGACAGCCAAGCCGGTCGGGACGGACGACGGCTCCACCCGCTGCCGCGAGCAGCCGGAGCGGCTGAACCCGTCGTACGGATGGGTCGACGAGTTGGCGGCTCCCGCCACCCAGTGGACGGTCACGTTGGTGGGGAGCTGATCGCGGTCGATGGCCTCCCTCGGTCGGGTGGGCCAGCTTCTCCGGATCTCCGGTAGGAGCGGGGGGAGCACGGTCACGTGCCCCCCAGGATGCGGTTCAGGTCGAGGAGCCCGAGCTGCCGGGAGATGGAGGCTCCCCTGTCGTCACCGCCCGCTCCGTGGTGCTCGTAGCCGAGGTGGCGCATCAGCTCGGCGATGGTGGCAGCGATGCGCTTCACGTCCCATCCGGGCCGACGGGGCGGGCCGGAGAAATCGGTGCCTCGGGATCGACGGGGTCACCGGGTGGGAGGCGTCTGCAAGGGCCGCGCCATGGGCACGGGGATTGACCGGCGGGCCGATGGTGCCCCACGAACTCCACGACCGAACCCGGCCAGCCGTGGGCGACGATCAGCGATAGCGCATCCGGCTCCGGGGAGGGCACGTGCAGGAAGCGGACGCTCTCCCGTCGACGCTGGTGGTGTGCTGCGCGGACTCGTTCAGCCGTGCCTCGTGTCAGCGCCAATCGTAGGCCCTCCGCCAGCACTCGGCCAGATCCCTCACGCAGCCGAGTGGGATGCCGTGGTCCCGACCCAGCCGGGCAGCCGGCGGGCCCAGGCGGCGCGGAACGATCACCGTGTCCTCGCGGGGCGGCCTTGACGGTCGCCGGGGCCCTGGTGGAGAGGCGAGGTGCCGAGGCCGAGGTGGAAGCGGGTCCACCGGGTGCGCTCAGGGTCCTTCGGCCACTCGGCCTCGAGCCTCGTCCCAGTACACGCCCCCCGCGTGGGGGAGCTTCGCGACCCTCGTCGTCAACCGACGTGAATCGGACCCTGACCGACTCCGCCGCCCCATAGGCCTCGAAGTCCCTGCCAGGAGCGACTCGCGGGCTTGGCTCCCCCTGCTGGCCAGCAGCATCACGCCCCGGCTAGCTCGGCCGTCCGCCTGGCCGAGACCCGCGTCGGCCTGAGGGCGATCACGATCCCCCTGTCCGCAGGCGGCCTCGACGGCCTGTTTGCCCGGCTCGCCGCCCAGCCCCTGCCCCGGGCCTCGAGCGCGACTTCCACGTGCTCGGCTCCAAAGAGCAGCAGCGGCCCCGGTGCTCAACCAGAGGCTCGTGAGCGAGCGCTCAGGGGCTGCCGACGGTCCCCGTTCGGCCCCGAGCCCACCTCACTCCCCGACCACGGCCTCGGCCAGCCCGCCGGCGGCGATGGCGTCGCCCAGGACGATCTCGTCGTTGGTCTTCCCGGCTGGCACGATCGGGAAGCAGTTCTCCGTCGGGTCCACCCGGAAGTCGATCACCACGGTGCGGTCGGGCATGCGCAGGGCTTGGGCGATGACCTCGTCGACATCCTGGGGCCGCTCCGCACGCAGCCCCACGCATCCGTAAGCTTCGGCCAGGCGCGCGTAGTCGGGCAACGCCTCGCCGAGCCACACCTGGGAGCGACGTCCGCCGAAGAACATGTCCTGCCACTGGCGGACCATGCCGAGGTAGCCGTTGTTCAGGATGGCCACCACGACCGGGAGGTGCTCCGACACCGAGGTGGCGAGTTCCTGGCTGGTCATCTGAAAGCAGCCGTCCCCGTCGATCGCCACCACCAGCTCGTCGGGTCGGGCCGCCTTGACCCCGAGCGCGGCGGGAAGGGCGAAGCCCATCGTGCCCAATCCTCCAGAGTTGACCCAGGCCCGTGGGCGGTCGAAGCGCCAGAGCTGCGAGGCCCACATCTGGTGCTGCCCGACGCCGGCGGTGAGGATGGCCCGACCGCCGGTGGCGGCCCGCAGGCGCTCGATCACGTACTGCGGCTTCAGGCGGCCATCCTCCTCATAGCGGAAGGGGTAGCGTTCCTTCCAGGCATCGAGCGTGACCAGCCAGGCCCGCCTCGCTGCCTGGTCGTGTACGGCGTCGAAGTCGGGGAGGGCGTCGTTGAGGGTGACCAGGATCCGGCGGGCGTCGCCGACCAGGCCGATGTCGGCAGGGCGGTTCTTGCCGATCTCGCTCGGATCGATGTCGATGTGGATCACCTTCGCTTCGGGGGCGAAGCCGTCCAGGCGTCCGGTCACCCGATCGTCGAACCTGGCCCCCACGGCGATCAGGAGGTCCGAACGCTGCATGGCCATCACCGCGGCATAGGCACCGTGCATCCCCGGCATGCCCAGGGCCAGGGGGTGGCTATCCGGGAAGGCACCCCTGGCCATGAGGGTGGTGACGACCGGGATCTGCTGCCTGACCGCGAGGTCGAAGAGCTCGTCGTAGGCGCTGGAGCGCACCACTCCCCCGCCGACGTACAGCACTGGCCGCCGAGAGCGGAGGATCAGCTCCACGGCTCGGCGCACATCCTGTTCGGCCAGCACCGGCGGCGGCGGGGCGGCGGGGCATCGCCAGGGCCGCAGGGCGGCCTCAGCGGTGAGGACGTCCTTGGGGATGTCGATCAGGACCGGACCAGGCCGCCCGGAGCGTGCCACCGAGAAGGCCTCGTGGACCACTTGACCCAGGTCGTCCGGGTCGAGGACCAGCCAGTTCCGCTTGGTCACCGAGCGGGTGATGTCGGTGATGGGAGCCTCCTGGAACGCTTGACGCCCCATGCTGGAGCGGGCCACCTGGCCGGTGATCGCTACCAAAGGGATCGAGTCCATCATGGCGTCCGCCAGAGGGGTGACCAGGTTGGTCCCCCCCGGCCCGGAGGTCGCCATGCACACACCGACGCGCCCGCTGACATGGGCGTATCCCTCGGCAGCGTGGCCGGCTGCCTGCTCGTGTCGCATCAGGACATGGCGAATGGAGGAGTCGACCAGCGCGTCATAGGCAGGCATGATGGCTCCGCCGGGGATGCCGAACACGACCTGAACCCCCTCCTCCTCAAGGGCCTTGAACAGGACCTCCGCACCGGTCGCTGGCATACCTTCGAGACCTCCTCCGGGGCCCCTGGTCTGCGTCGCCGGCTCTTGGGAAAGAAAAAACCGCCTTGGCTGGCGGTTGCGGCACGCAGAAGGTGGACCCCTGCGTGCCTAAATAATCGAAATCGCGATGATGAGGGACGCGTAGGCCTCCGACGGCTCGGGGACCTGGTGGAGGCGGGCGTACCAGCTCATCGTCGTGCCCCCAGTGTAGCAGGGACGACATCACCGTGCCCAAGCTTTGTCTGCTTTCCACGGGGTGGTGGCGTGGGCCTGGCCATGCGGTGTGGCCGCGCCGACCGCAGCTCGCCCTGGCACGACCGGCGCCCCGCCTCCACGTGCCTGACCATGGCCTCACCCACAGGATCCGTGGCCGAGGTGTCCGGGCCAGCGGTGCCCCGAGGCAGGTCATCCCCTCCCTCGCTCAGTCCGGACGCAGGGCCTGCCGTGCCGTGGCTGCGCACTCGTCCAGTACCTCTCCGGCGCGGTCGATGAAGGCCCCGAGACGAGCGAAGCCATGGATCATCCCCCGATACTCGCTGAGCCGCGCCTCCACGCCCTCGGCGCGAAGGCGCTCGGCGAAGGCCACCCCCTCGTCTCGCAAGGGATCGTACTCACAGACGATGACCAGCGCCGGCGCCACTCCGGCCAGGCTCGGAGCGCGCAGGGGAGAAGCCTCGGGCTGGGAGCCTTCGGCATCGCCCAGGTAACAGGACCAATAGTGGCGCATGGCGGCAGTGGTCAGGCCGTATCCCTGGCCATTGTCGCGGTAGGAACGGGTGTCGAAGGCGTGGTCCACCACCGGATAGATCAGGACCTGCAGGGCCAGGGGCAGGCCGGCGTCCCGAGCGCGCATGGCCGCCACCGCGGCCAAGTTCCCGCCGGCGCTGTCACCGGCAACCGCCACCCGAGGGGCGCGTTCCAGCGCCCAGCGGGTCACCGTCCAAGCGTCCTCGACTGCGGCCGGGAAAGGGTGCTCTGGAGCAAGCCGATAGTCGACCGAGATGACCTGGCAGCGAGCTCGGTTGGCGAGGGCTCGGCACACCCCATCATGGGTGTTCACCGACCCTACCACCCAGCCTCCGCCGTGGAGATAGACCAGGGTAGGCGGTGGACCGACGTCGGTGAGGTCGGGAGTGTAGACGCGCACCGGGACGCCTTCGACGACGGTGTCATCGATCGACCTCACCTCCTCTTTGGGGCCGAAGAGGGCGTCCGCGCTGGCCTCGCTCTGTCGACGGGCGTCCTCGGGCGACTGCTCCTCGACCGGCGGGAGGCCGAGGGCGGCAACGTGCTCTAGGTATCGCTTCGCCTGCGGGTCCAGTGGCATGGGCTCAGCCTACCGCCTCGATCACGTCCAGCGGCTGGCGGGCGAGCGTGGGGTGAGGCCTCACACCTTGCGGAGTCGTACCTCTTGGATGGAATGATCCCGGGCCTTGCGCAGGACCAGCCAGGCGCGATCGCGGGTGGGCCGAATGTTCTCGCGGAGGTTGATGCCGTTGATCTCCGCCCAGATGCGTCGGGCGGTGCTGATGGCCTCGGCGGTGGAGAGGTTGGCGTAGCGCCGAAAGTAGGAGCGGGGATCGCGGAAAGCGGTGTCGCGCAAGGTCAGGAACCGCTCCACGTACCATTGCTCGATGCATTCCTCGTCGGCGTCGAGGTAGATCGAGAAGTCGAAGTAGTCGGACACGAAGGCCCGGATCGACCTTCGCCGCGCCCCATCCGGGGTCTGGAGCACGTTCAGCCCCTCCAGCAGGACGATGTCCGGGCGGTGGACCACGAGCTCCTCCCCGGGGACGATGTCGTAGATCAGGTGAGAGTAGACCGGGGCTCGCACTTCCTCGGCACCTGACTTCAGCTCGGCCATGAACCGCATCAGCCGACGGAGGTCGTAGCTCTCGGGGAACCCCTTGCGGTTCATGAGCCCCCGTTCCTCCAGCACCTGGTTGGGATAGAGGAACCCGTCGGTCGTGACCAGGTCGACCCGAGGGTGGTTGGGCCACCGGGCCAGGAGCGCCCGCAGGATGCGGGCGAAGGTGCTCTTGCCCACGGCCACGCTGCCCGCGATGCCGATGATGTACGGAACCGGATGGGCCGGCTTGCCGAGGAAGGTGTCGGTCACCTGGTGCAGGCCCTGGGCCGCCGCCACGTAGAGGTTCAGCAGCCGGGAGAGGGGGAGGTAGATGTCGACCACCTCCTCCAGCGATACTTCCTCGTTGATCCCACGCAGGGTGCGAAGGTCCTCGTCGGTCAGCGTGAGCGGGGTGGCGGCGCGAAGCCGGGCCCACTCCTCACGGCTGAAGGTCACGTAGGGGGAAAACCCGCGGTCGACACAGGGTTGGGCCACCTCGCCTGGAAGCTAACCAGATTCAGCCCCCTCGGTGCTCGGCATCGGCCTATCCTCGATGGAGTCGTGGTCCCTCGTACCTACACCCCCGAGGAGGCGAACGTGGCCCTGGCCCGTGTTCGTCCCCTGGTGGCCCAGATCGCCGAGTCGGTGGTGCGCCTGCCTGGGCTTCAGGAGGAGGTGCGTACCGCTGAGTACCGCATGCGACGTGCGCCTGGGGTGGCCGTGGAGCAAGAACGGTTCGATCGGGCTCGCGATGCCCTCCGTGCCTGCGAGGACACCTTCTTGGGCGCTATCGCACAGCTGGAGGACCTCGGCGTGCGGCTGAAGGATCCCTGGCTGGGGCTGGTGGATTTCCTCTCCTATCGCGAGGGCGAGCTGGTCGAGCTGTGCTGGCGGCTGGGGGAGGATCACGTCGGCTACTGGCACCGTATCGGAGACGGCTACCGCGGCCGGCGCCCCCTCTAACCGGTCGCGGCCGTGGACGATCAGGGACGCAGTGGCTCGTCGGCCCCCGGCCCAGCTGCCGCCGGTCGGGACCGGGCGGGGTGGTGATGCCGATCCAGGGCGGCGCGCACCGCGCGGACCAGTCCTTCGGGGTCGAGCCCGTGCTCGGCCAAGATCTCTGCCGGTCGACCATGGGGGAGGAACCGATCCGGGAGCGCCGAGATCCGGACCCGGTCCGCCAGCCCGTGTGGCGCCAGCGCCTCAAGCACCGCTGACCCGAACCCACCGGTGCCGACGTTGTCCTCGGCCGTGACCAGCACCCGGTACCTGGGCGCCCAGTCGGTCACCAGACGGGGGTCGATGGGCTTCAGCCAGCGGGCGTTCACCACCCCGCAGGTGATGCCCTCGGCGGCAAGGCGATCGGCGGCCACGCAGGCAACCTCGACCATGCGCCCGATGGCCAGGATGCAGACCTCCTCGCCACGGCGCACCTCCTCCCAGCGGCCGACCGGGAGCGGCTCCACGGGCAGGTCGGGCGTGGATGGCACGGTGCCCTTGGGGAAGCGGATGGCGACCGGCCCGTCCATGGCCAGGGCGGTCTCCAAAAGCGCGCACAGCTCGGTGGCGTCGGCCGGCGCGGCGATCCTCAGGTTGGGGATCAGCCGCAGATAGCTGAGGTCGAAGACCCCATGGTGTGAGGGGCCGTCGTTGCCGGTGACGCCTGCCCGATCGAGCACGAAGACGACCGGGAGTCGATGCAGGCAGACGTCCATGATCGTCTGATCGAAGGCGCGCTGGAGGAAGGTGGAGTAGATGCACACGATGGGCCGTTTCCCGGCCATCGCCAGCCCGGCGGCAAAGGTGACGGCGTGCTGCTCGCAGATGCCCACGTCGAAGAACCGGTCCGGGAACTCCCGGGCAAAGCCGAGCAAGCCGGTGGACGAGGCCATGGCGGCGGTGATGGCGACCACGTCCGGGTGGCGAGCGCCAGCCGAGAGCACCGCCTCGGCGAAGACATCGGTGTAGGTGAGCTCCGTCTTGCGCGGTCGCCCGGTGAGGGGGTCGGTCTGCGCGCTCACCTGGTGCAGCTTGTCGACGGCATCGTCGATGGCAGGTCCATAGCCTCGCCCCTTTTCGGTCACCACGTGCACCACCGTGGGCACCCCAAGCCGTTTTGCCCGGCGGAGGAGATCCTCCAAGGCCGGGAGATCGTGGCCATCGCAGGGACCGACGTACTTGAGGCCCAAGCTGTCGAAGACCGTGGTCGGTTGCAACAGTTGCTTGAGCGACTCCTTGAAGCGGAACGCTGCCTCCTCCGCCTGAGCACCGAGCAGGGGCAGCTCCCGCAGCCGATGGGAGATCTCCTCCTTGAGCCGCTCGTAGCGGGGATCGATCTGCAGCTGGGCCAGGTGGCGAGCCAGCCCGCCCACGGTGGGCGCGTAGGAACGCCCGTTGTCGTTGATGACGATGATCAGGTTCGGGGGGCGGAGGTGCGCGATCTGGTTCAGCGCCTCGTAGGCCATCCCTCCGGTCAGGGCCCCATCGCCGATCACCGCCACCACGTGGCCGGGGACCTGGTCGCGCAGCCTGGCCTCGGCGAGTCCGAGCGCGTAGGAGAGCGAGGTCGAAGCATGGCTGTTCTCCACCAGGTCGTGGGGGCTCTCGGCCCGGTTCGGGTAGCCGGACAGACCTCCCGGCTGACGGAGGGTCGAGAAGGCGTTGGCTCGGCCCGTCAGCAGCTTGTGCACGTACGCTTGGTGACCGGTGTCCCAAACGATGGCTTCGTCCGGGCTCTGGAAGACGCGGTGGAGGGCGAGTGTGAGTTCGACCACGCCGAGGTTGGGAGAGAGATGGCCGCCGGTCGTGGAGATGTGGTGGACCAGGAACTCCCGAATCTCCGCAGCCAGCAGCTCGAGCTGGTCGTGGCCGAGCCCCCGGATGTCGGCGGGTGAATGAATCGACTCGAGCACTTTCCGTTAGCCTAACGGTCCACGGCGGCCATGAGTTCCGCCAATCGCACCAACAGGCGGGTCCCCGTGCCCAAGGGACCTCGGGGCACGGCCGTCAGCTCAGGGTTGTCATTCCAGGCGCTGCCGGCGATGTCCAGGTGCACCCAGGGCCGCCCCTCCACGAAGCTGGACAGGAAGAGGGCGGCGGTGATGGCCTCTGCCTCGCCGTAGAACGCGTTCTTGAGGTCCGCGATCGGGCTCCTCAGCAGCGGGCGGTAGTCGGCGCACAGGGGCATCCGCCAGACCCGCTCCCCGGCGCGCTCCGCCGCCCGCCGGGTCAGGGTCCAGAGCCCGTCGTCGTTGGCGGTGGCCAGGGTGATGGCGTGACCCAGGGATTGCACGGCGCTGCCGGTCAGGGTGGCCACGTCGACGAGGTGGGTGGCGCCGTGCCGGATCGCCATGATGAGCGCGTCGGCCAGCACGAGCCGTCCTTCGGCGTCGGTGCTCACGACCTCTACGCTCATGCCGGCTGCGCTGTTGATCACGTCACCGGGGTGGATCGAGGTCCCGCTGATGACGTTCTCGGCGGCGGCGACCAGGCCGGTCACCTCGAGGGGCAGGCGCCAGGCCGCGATCACCTCCATGGCTGCCAGGACGGCAGCCGCCCCCGACATGTCCTTCTTCTGGCCCCGCATCCCCTGGGCGGTCTTGATGCTCAGCCCGCCGGTGTCGAAGGTGATCCCCTTGCCCACCAGGGCCAGGTGCCGGTTGCTGCCGGCGTCGGTGCGGTGACGGAGACGGAGGAGGCAGGGGGGATGGGGGGAGCCGGCACCGACCCCTAAGAGCAAGCCGTACCCGCTCGCCTCCAGCTCCGATGGGCCCAGGGTCTCGACCTCCAGGTCGTGGCGCCGTGCGATCTCGTGCCCGATGCTGGCCAGATCCGCAGGGGTCATCTCGGCGGCGGGGAGGTTCTGCCACTCGCGGGCGCGGTTGGTGGCCCGGGCGAGCTGCTCCGCCCGCCTCACCTCGTCCTCACGACCTTGACCGAAGCCGGCCAGGGACAGCCCCTCCAGGGGGGTCGGTCGCGCCCCCGTCCGGTGGCTGCCGGCATCGAAGACGCCGAGGACGCATCCCTCGACCACCGCCTCCAGATCCTCGGCCCGCAGTGGTGCCATGCGCACCACCGCCAGGCGTCGGTATCCCCGTTCCTGGGCCTCGCGGATCATGGCCTGGTGGGCTGACCGTAGGCGTTGGCCATCCAACTCCTCCGGTGCCCCCAGTCCGTAGAGCAGGAGCCGACGGGCGGCGATGCCGCCCCTGGCAGGCAGCGGTAGGAGCTCCCCCAGGTGACCGCGGTGCTCCCCGGAGCCGAGGACCTCCCGGAGCAGGCCTCCGGCGGCCCGGTCGAGCTCCAGCCCTTCGCCCTCCAGGGCGCCTGATGGCACGACGGGCAGTGCGAGGGCGTCGACCGCCAGTTGGAGTGCGGGCTCGGTTGCCAGGGAGACGTAGGGCTGTGATGACATTCCAGCGCAATACCTCCGACGTGAGACAGCCTGCCGCTGTACGCCCCCCCTCCGGCTCTAGCCTAGTCGAGGCGCCTTGCCGCCGTCGGGGGCGAGGGCGAGAGCTCAGGCCAGTCGCTCGGCAACCAGCTCCAGCACGTGCGCGGTCCGAAGCTCGAGGCCACGTCGTCTGGCGCCCGCCTGGATGTGCACCAGGCAGCCAGGGTTGTCCGAGGCCACCACCGCGCAGCCGGTGGCGGTAATAGCATCCAGCTTCCACTCCACCATCCGGTCGGCCACCTGCGGCCAGTCCAGGAGGAAGGTCCCGCCGAAGCCGCAACAGGCGGCCACGTCCGGCAGGTCGACGACCTCATAGCCGGCCAGCTCCAGCAGCCGACGCGGTTCCGAGACGAGGCCAAGCTGGCGCTTGCTCTGGCAGGAGTCGTGGTAGGCGACCCGAGGGCGAGCGCCCTCGACCGGACGCACCAGCTCGGGCCGCGACGCCACCAGCTCGAGCACGAACCGCGTGGAGTCTCGGAGCCGAGCCCGCACCGTCGCCGCCGCCTCAGGGTCCGGTCCCCATTCGGTGGCGTCGAAGACCACGGCCCCGAAGCACGAGGCGGAGGGGGTGACGATGGGGCCGCTTGAGCTGGCCAAGGAGCGTACCAGCTGGCGGAAGAGACGCGCCCCTCGCTCGAAATCACCGGCGTTGCTGCAGATCAGGCCACAGCACCACTGGTCGGGGGGGAACTCGACCCGGTAGCCGGCCGCCCGGAGGATCCGATGCAGGGCCTCGCCCGCCTCGGGCAGCACCCGATCGACCAGGCAGGAGGCGAAGATGGTCGCCGGGGGCGACGTCTCGCCGGCGGTACCGCCGACCTTGGCACGGATTCGGGATCGCAGGGGCGGCGTCGCTAGTGGGACCGGCCCGATCGGGAAGAGTCGGGCGAGCGGGGCGGCCAGGCTCATCGCCGAGCGGGCCGCCCAGCCGCGGGACCAGACCTCGAGCAGGGCACGCTTGGTCGGCCGAGGCCGGCTCCGCCGACGGTGCTCCAGAATCTGGCGGGGCAGGGGGATGTCGACTGGGCAGATCTCCTGGCAGGCGTTGCACTGGGTGCAGAGCGTGTTCGGGAGTTCCGCTGCCTCCTGACCGTGATGGAAAGGCGTCAGGACCAGGCCGATGGGGCCGGTGTAGATGTGGCCGAACACGTGGCCACCGACGGCCATGAAGGCCGGGCAGGCATTCGAGCAGGCCCCGCATCGGATGCAGGTGAGGGCGTCGGCGAAAAGGGGGGCGGCGAGCATCCGGCTCCGGCCGTTGTCGATCACGACGCAGTGCATCTCACGCGGGCCGTGCGCACCCAGGACCGGCGTGAAGCCGATGTCCGAGGAGCGGGAGGGACCGGTCACCCAGTTGACGTAGCTGGTGATCGTCTGCCCCGTGCCGGAGCGAGGCAGCATGCGCAGCAGGGCGACCGCGTCCTCCAAGCTCTCTACCACCTTGTCGATCCCGAAGACCGCGATGTGGACCCGGGGCAAGGTGATGGTGAGGTCGGCGTTGCCCTCGTTGGTGACGATCACGACCGTGCCCGTCTCGGCGATCGCGACGTTGGCGCCGCTGATCCCCACCGTGGCGTCGATGAACTTCTGACGCAGCTCGCCCCGAACACGGGCCATGATGGCGTCGCGGTTCGGCTCGACGCCCAGCTCCGCCGCCCAGTCCTCGACGGTGAGGTGGATGGCGGGGGCGATCAGGTGGCTCGGATGCTGGCCCAGCCGTTGCACGATGTACTCACCGAGGTCGGTCTCGACAACCTCCATCCCGAGCGATTCCAGGTAGGGGTTGAGCTGGATCTCCTCGGTCGCCATCGACTTCGACTTGGTCACGATCCCGGCCCCGGCCCGGCGACAGATCTCGCCGATGATCTGACGTGCCTCCTCGGCGTCGGCGGCCAGGTGGAAGGTCCCCCCCGCCGCCTCCAGCTGGCGGCGAAACCGCTCGGTCAGCTCCGGCAGGCGGGGCAGGTTCCTCCGTCGACGCTGCTTCAGTTCCTCCCGTCCGGTGGCGAAGTCGTGCGAGGCGAAGGCACGGTCACGTCGCTCGCGCAGACCGACCATGGCCTCCATGAGAGCCCGCTGCAGCTGGGGATCCTGGAGGGCGGCGTCGACGCGCCGCCGGAAGCGACGGCGGCCTGCGAGGCTCAACCCAGGCCGGCTGCCCGTGCCACGGTTCGGGCCACCTGCTCGGGATCGTCGGTGGGCGCCTGGCAGGCGGTGCCCACGCAGATCACCGCCGGCCCCCGGTCGGCTTGCTCGATGACTGCGTAAGGATGAGCGGCGAGGGCGGCTCGCGCCAGCTCGGGATCGCCGGTGCTCACCCGGATCGGCTCGCGCAGCACCCGGTCGAGGGCACGAGCCAGTCCTGCGGCCAGGATGCCGTGGCGTCGAGCCAGGCCGGCGACCGATGCCAGCGCCCGTCGCGCCCGGTCTCGCAGCCCCAGGCTCGGGTCGCCCAGCAGTGCGTCGAGCTCGACGAGCCCGATGGCGGCGACCGCATTCTCTGGCAGGGGTTTGAGCGGTTCCCGAAGGCGGCCCAACTCCTCCCCCTCGGCCCGATCGCGATAGCCGCCCAGATCGGGGTCGCCGTACCTGCGCTCCAAGAGCTCGGCCAACTGCAGAGCCCGGGTCCGCCAGACGGTCCCCAGGCCCGCGGCCAAGGCGGCGGTGGCGGCCCGCAGACCCCAGACCTGGTCTCCGAGCTGGCCTCCGATCTCGTCGGTGTGCCGCAGGCCGTGCTCGGGATCGAATCGGCGCTCGAACAGGCTCTCCAGGAGCTGTCTCGCCTCCTCGCGAAGCTTCGGGCGACCGAGCCTCAGGTCCGCCTCCAGGTAAGCGACGGCCAGGGCGCAGTTCCAGGCGGCGTAGACACGGCGATCGACATGGGGCGGGCGGAGCTCGGCCCGACCGGCGAGGTCTCGCCGGTAGTACTCCTCGTCGGCGTCCTGGCTGCCGGCGTAGAGGCCGCTGTCGGGATCGCGTAGCACCCCGTCCACGTACCGGACCGCATCGTCGAGGATGTCGCTCTGGCCGGTCGCGGCCAGGGCGCTGATCAGGCCAGCGTGGTCCTCGAGCATCTTCTCGTAGTGAGGGACGCTCCAGTCCTGGGTGGTCGAGTACCGAAAGAAGCCACCCTCGACGTGGTCGTACATGCCGCCGGCCGCCATTCGCTCGAGGGAGTGGCGGGCCATCTCCATCAGCTCGGGCTCCCGTCGGAGCACGGACTGTTCGGCGAGCAGGATGAGGGCCTCGGGGTGGGGGAACTTGGGGGCGGTCCCGAACCCGCCGTGCTGAGGGTCATAGGCACCCTGGAGGGCCCCGAGGATGCGATCGACCAGTCCGGGCTCGAGCTCGCCGGTGCTGGCAGCGGCGACGGCGGCCGCCTGCCGCCGTCCCTCCAGGACCTTGGCTACGATCTCCGGGCGGTGGGTCCGGTAGTAGGAGGCCACGCGCGTCAGGGCATCCACCATCTGGTCCGGCGGCAGGTAGGTCCCGCCGGTCAGGATGTCCCCCTCGGGGGTGAGGAAGGCGGTGGTTGGCCAGCCGCCCATGTTGTAGCGCTGGTTGATGTCGGGCCGGACGTCGTTATCAACGCGGATGGGCACGTACTCCCGGTTGATCAGTTCGATCACCCGCTGGTCGGAGTAGGTGGTCTCGTCCATGACGTGGCACCAATGGCACCAGACGGCCGAGATCGAGAGGAGGACGGGACGATCCTCTGCCCTGGCTTGCGCGAATGCCTCTGACGACCAGGGTCGCCAGCGGATCTCGTGGGCTCGGTTCGGCCGCGGGGAGAAGTGGAAGCCGGCTTGGTTCCCACCCCCGTGCTCACTCCCATTCATCCACACCAAGGTTACGCTTGCCGGAGCCGGAACCTGGACCAGGCGCCCGCTCGTCGGGCCGTCCCGCCCCCCTGGCGCCTGGCCGGTGGCCTCATCCGGCCGGCTCGCCCTCGCGAGGCAGCTCGGATGCCGACCTTCCCGGATGGGGGAGCCTCAGCGGCACCGCCACATTGGGTTCACCGGGCCATGGCCGTGCCCGACCTCCAGGGCGTGACGGATCGCACCGGTGATGAATGCCTTGGCCTCCTGCAGCGCCTCGAGCGACGAGAGGCCCCTGGCCAGGCCGGCGGTGATGGCGGCCGAGAAGGCGCAGCCGCTGCCATGGGTGTTGGCGGTCGGGATCCGTGGCCCGTGCAGCCAGGTGAGGTGCTCGCCGTCCCAGACCACGTCGTCGGCGTCGCCCTCGCCGTGGCCGCCCTTGACCACCGCCACCCGGCAGCCGAACTCCGTCAGGTCGCGGGCAGCCCGCTCGCGGTCCTGGCGGCTGACGATGGAGCGGCCGAGCAGGGCCTCCGCCTCGGGCAGGTTGGGGGTGACCACCGCGGCCAGCGGCAGGAGCAGACGACGGAGGGCATCCACCGCGTCGTCACGCAACAGGCGATGACCGCCCTTCGCCACCATCACCGGGTCGACCACCAGTTGGGTGAGGGCGTGCGCTCGGACCCGCTCGGCCACAGCCTCGATGATCTCCGCGCTGGACAGCATGCCGGTCTTGGCCGCCGCTGGCCCCAGGTCGCCGACGACCTCGTCGATCTGTGCTCGGATCAGGTCGATGGGGACCTCCACGTATCCGCGTACCCCCAGCGTGCTCTGGGCGGTGACAGCGGTGACGGCGCTGGTCCCGTGCACCCCCAGGGCAGCGAAGGTCTTCAGGTCTGCCTGGATGCCGGCACCACCGCCGGAGTCGGAGCCGGCGATGGTCAGCGCGACCGGGATCCTCACTGCCGTCCTCCTCGGAGGGCGGCGGCCTCGGCCGGCGACGGGGTTCGGGCAGGGCCGGGAGCGTGCCAGCGATGCGGCGATGGGCGAGGCCGCCGCTCCCGGTGTCGTTGGCGCCATCGCTGGGGCGAAGCCCGTCCCCACCCCGGGCCGTGGGAGGGGGAAGGCTCGGCTGCGTCGCCCCCCGGGCGAGCCCCGGGCCCGCCGCCCGGCGCGTCGCCTTTGCCCCCGCCAAGCTCGTCGGGCCCCCCCGGCGCCGCTCCCTCCGGTCCCGAGAGGTGACCCCTGTCGAGCGGCCCGGCGAGTGCTAGCGGCCCCATCTGGACCTTTGCCTCTCGTGCGGGCTCGCCGAGGAGACAGAGGCCCTTGCGGCCTGCGCCAGGGCCGAGATCATGCCGCCGCGGGGCTCGGGCCACGGCAGCGCGCTGGCGGGACGAGGGTCGGGCCCCCTGCGTCCGCTCGCTCATGGTCGGGCCTCTCGCCGACCGATGCGGAGCAGGGTTGCGTAAACGGCCATGGCCACCCCGATGCTGACCAGGCCGGATAGGTCGGCGCCGTGGAGGGCGTCGATCAGCGGTTGGTTGAACGCGTGCGCCCCGGGGATGACGTTGGGGTAGTTGACAAAGCAGAGGCTGATCGCGGTTGCGACGGCCCAGGCCAGGAGGGCTCGCCCCGGCCCCGGATGGTCGGCCCGACGGAAGGCCAGGAGCACGATTCCGGCCCAGGCGGGCGCCCACAGGTAGGTGATGAGCAGGAATTGCTCGTAGGCGGTGTGAAAGTCCCGGACCGCGACCGCGTAGATGGCCAGCAGGCCACCCAGGACGCCACAGCCGAGCGCGGTCTGCCAGCGGCGGAGCCGGATCCCCATGGTCAGGGCGACCAGGCCGGCGGTGTAGACATCCAGGTAGTTGGCCCATACCTCCCCCAGGACGACGAAGGCGAAGAAAGGGATGGCCACCCAGATCGGGGCGTGCCGGGTGATCACGGCAAGCACCCCCCCGGCCCCCGCCGCCACCTTCGGGTCGATGGTGGGGAGGAGCAGTCCGAACAGCCCGAGCAGGGTCATGGGGACCATCACCCCCACGACCGGCCACCAGATGATGCCACGAGGGGAGGTGTCTGGGGGGAGGTAGCGGGAGTAGTCGCTGGCGAACGGGAACCAGGAGGCCACCAGGGCGAAGCACGACATGAAGCCGAGCACGAACGCCCCTGGGTAGTCGGCTCCCCTGACGCTGGGCCCCGTCGTCCAGTGGAATCTGGTCGCGAGAAGGGCGAACAGGAGGGTTGAGAGCACGCCAAAGGCGATCGCTCCCCCGGCCTCGAAGGCCTTGATGGTCGCGTGCCCGTAGATGGCCACCACCACGCTGAGCGCCGCGATCAGCAAGGCAAGGAGGAGAGTGATCCCCTTGCCAGCCCCGATCCCGGCGAGGTCGAGCATCTGCGCTCCTGCCTGGGCGGCGATGACCGTGTCCACCGCGAACCAGCCCACGGCCAAGAAGAGGGTGAGGAACGCTCCGATCCGCATGCCGTGCTCACCGAAGATGCCGCGGGTGAAGGCGACCTGGGGGAGGCCGGAGCGCGGGCCGGTGCGGCTGAGCAGACCGAGGAGCACCGCCCCCGCCAGGGATCCGAGCCCCACCGCCGCCAGGCCATCCCAGACGCCGAGCCCGAAGAAGCTGGTGGCCAGGCTGGCGGTCAAGAGGCTGGCGTAGTTGACGAACGCGCCTCCCCACAGGAAGGCCAGCTCCCGCGAGCGGCCATGCCGCTCAGCGAGGGGGATGGGCTCGATCCCGTGCCCCTCGACCTTGAGGAACTGATCCCCGGCAGGCGCGACGACCGCACCGTCCTGTGTCGTTCCCATGCACGCTCCCTCCGCTGGCATTACCCAGGTCAGGTCTCTGGCGGTCGGCCTCTCGGCCCTCTCAGCCCCGAACGGAGCTCCCGCGCATTGGTCCAGCCACCACGGGTCGGCTAGCCCAGTTTGGGATTCTACGGCCTGTGATGGCCGATGCCGGATCGATCTCGCCCGGAAGGCCGGCTTCCCCCATCACGAACCTCCGAAGGGGGCTGTCGACTGCGGTCGGCAGAGGGATGCGGAGCCGGGGGGACTCGACCGCTCACAACGGCGGCATCCCGCCCGAGCGGGGGCCTTGGGACCCCTTCACAGGCGGGGTTGGCGAGCCG
>DATGLL010000043.1:0-5603 GCA_035294145.1 Candidatus Dormiibacterota bacterium
CGCCCGTAGGCTCAGTTGGAGCCTTCGTGAAGCGCAGAGCCGCGGTAAGACCCGGGCTTCCCGGGCACGCGGCAAGGAAGCGCGAAGCCCGCAAGGGCAACCCCGTGAGGGGTGCCGCGTGAGTGCTACTGCGTACTCGGCGGCAACGGTGGGAACCACGACCGCGACACGACCTGCCTCATAGGCGGCGCGCACCGCCAGCGCCTCTGCCTCACGGTCTTCATCGCGCCCGCCGAACCACCTCAGGACCACCGAGGCGTCGAGGACGACCTCGGTCATCGGGTGTCACGCTCCGCTCGCACAAGCGCCGTCGCGTCCCCCATCACCCCGTGCTCACAGAACAGCGTGTCGAGGCGCCGCAGGGCACGCCCGACCCGGGGCCGCCGGCCAGGGCCGGCAGCCACGGCCAGATCACGCCGGGCGAGCTCGGCCAGATACCCAGAGCGCAACTGGCTACGGGAACGGACCATCTGCTCGATCCTCTCGAGCAAGCGATCGTCGATCGATACGAGCACCTTGGCCACGCCTCGTATATCTGAATATCCTGGCAACGAGGAGACCTGCCCAGGCTCGAGACCCTCGTGCTCCCATCCGTCTCCTCAGCGCCCCATGAGGGCATCTGCCATCCCCGCTCGTCATGCCCGCTCGTCATGATTGACGGTGGTGTCCCCATCCCCGGCGTCCCCGCCCCTAGCTCCTCCCGACCGCCTCCTTGATGACGGGGTCGTGAGCCTCCGCCTGCCCTCCTTCCGAGACGCGCGCACCATTCTGAGCTACGCGCAGGCCGAGGGTGGGCTCGACGGCACCTGGCTGCCAACGCTCGCCCCCGGAGCGCCAAAGACCCGCTGCCAGTGGCTGATCCAGGACTGGCTGAACGGCTGGGCAGGGCAGGAGAGCCACAACGGTCCGGCCCTGGTCGTCGACCTCCGGGACGGCCCCGGGCTGGTCGGCGTGGTCGGGTTCGGGGCCACCGGACCGGGCAGGGTCGAGCTCAGCTACGGGATCGCGCCCGGCTGGCGGGGCCGCGGGCTGGCCACCCGTGCCGCACGGCTGGCCACCCGCTGGCTGGTCGAGGAACGTGGGATCCGTGAGGTAGAGCTCAGGATCGGCCGCCGAAACCTGGCCAGCCACCGGGTCGCGGTCAAGGCTGGCTTCCGGCCGGCAGGACGGGTGCGATCTCCGGTCGAGGCGACCGGGGAGACGTACGAGGACCTGCGTTACGTCGTTGGGCCGAGCGGCCCCGACTGAGCGGCAGCCGCAGTCGTGCGCCATTCGCCGCGATCGCCTTCACCCCCTGTCGGCGAAGTGCCTCACCTCACGAGAGGTCTGACCCTGGGTCGCCGCCCGCCGCGGCCGCAAGCCGTGGCAAGAGGTGAGCCTAGCCCTGGGCATGGCAGGCCGTCTCGGCCGGGGGCAGGCCATCGTGGACGATTCGGACCGTCGTCCCCTCTCCGTCGGGGACCAGGAGCACCTCGAGCGTGCTGGTGTTGGGAGGAAAAACCCAACCGGGCCGTCCCGGCCCCACGAGATCACGATGCGTCGTGGACGGTCCACCTCCAGGTAGCACCGTTGCCGCCGAGTGACCAGGAGCACTCACGCGGCACCCCTCATGGGGTTGCCCTTTCAGGGTGCCCCACGAAGGCCCCCCATCGGGACGCGTCCCGATGGGGTCCCCAAGCCGACTTCGTGGGGTGTCCCCGGGCGAGCGATCCCTCGCCAGGTTGATCGCGGCGTGGTCATCGCGCTGATGGCGCGCCCCACCGCCGTCGCACATCCAGCGCTCCGTCTCGAGGCCGAGGCCAGTCGCGTCCCAGGCTCAAGGGCCGTTGGCCCCGTCGCCGCGCTCGCTGGCCGCGCGGGAGGCGATCTGAGGGGCAGGGACGAGGAATGGGGCCGGCACGCGGGTCGCTCGGACCCGCGTCACTCGACCGCATCCGGGTCATCACCGCTGGCATCTATCAGCGGGGCCCCGGCGAGTTCCGCCACAGACTCCGCCACAGACCCAGAAAGAACGGGCGAAATCGCGGTCGAAGCCCGTCTCGCCACCACGCTCGAAAGCGACGGTGGCAAGGGCGGCGTCCTGGACGAGGTCGCCGGCCGCCTTACCAGAGGCACAGATCTCCTGAGGGTGATGCTCATGGGCGGCCCCAGGCTCCCCGCGAGGTGTCCGGGCCGGGCACGCACCGTCCATATGAAGTGGAGGCTCTCGTCGACCGGAGTGAGGATGGAGAGGATCCTGTGATTGGTGGAGGGAGGCAGGAACGACCATCAGACCGACCACGCCTCCCGAACTGCTCTCGTCTCGGCAGGCGAGCAACCGGTCGAGCCACGGGCGGTCGCATGATCGAGGTGTCCTGGCGGTGCGCAGCTGGTACCAGGTTCATGTCCAGAACCCTCAACGGATCACGTCCGGCTGCTGCCTCTCCAGGAACTCCATGAGCTCCCGGTCGGGGCGAACGGGGACACCCGGGCGGAGTCCTGTTTCCCGCCGCGGAAGATCGGAACCTCCGGTTACGTGTCCGGCCAGCTCACCATCTCGGGGTCGACGAGGAAGGGGTTGACGACCCGGAGCCCATCCACGTCCTGGCCATGCTGCAGGTCCTCGCTGAGGAGGTACCCGCACCCGGACATCTGCGCCGCGGCCAGGATGAGCGCGTCCCACAGTCCAAAGCCGAACCGACCCTCGATCTGCCACGCCCGCTCGAGCACCCCGGCGTCGATGGCGAGTGGTCTCCAGAGCAGGAGATCCCGAACGTCGGCCTGCGCCATCTCCGGGCTCAGCGGAGTCCTGATCCTACGGGTCGCGGTCCAGTAGTACTCCTGGAGCACCTGGAAGCTGGTGCGGCCCTGTCTGGTGTCCCAGAGCCGGGCCAACCATCGCTGAGCACGTGCCTGCTTCTCCGGCTCGCTGTCATCTCGGGAATAGATCAGGACGTTGGTGTCGACGAAGCAGGGCATCGTCATAGATCTCCTCGCGGGTGGGATAGCGATCGCCGGGAGCCTTGCTGAGACGGGCCGATCTGCTCAAGAAGCGGTGCTTGGCAGTCTCGTACTCCTCGTCCAGGCGCATCTGCTCCTCGAGCAGCCGGCTGACCAGGCGCGAGAGGCTGATGTTCTGGCGTGCCGCTGCCACTCGGGCCCAGCGGGCGACCTGCTCCTCGAGGCTGATCGTGACGTTCTTCACGAAATCAGTGTATCACTGGAATCGTGATCAAACACCTGCAGTGGGTGCCGTCGCGTCGCCTACCCCGAGCGGATCCCGTCCCGGATGTCGATCCGATGCCCCTTCGTTCGACGCCTAGGTAGGAGCCCCGATGGAGGCCGAACCACCACGGAGGTGTCGAGATGCGTTCATGGTGATCGTCAAGGCGAGCGAGGACACGGAGGCGGGGCGCCTGCCCAGCCGGGAGGAGCTGGCCGCGATGGGCAGGTCCAACGAGGAGCTGGGCAGGGCCGGCGTGATGCTGGCGGGCTCGGGAACCCGACCTGGTGGCCGTCGAGCCTGCCCGAGTGCGAGCCCTGCCCAGCGCCCATACGCCTCGACCGCGTCCTTGATCCCGTTGGCGAAGACCTCCTTCGAGATCCGGGGCTACCAGACCTCTCCCGTCTCCCGGAGGTCCCCACGGAGCCGGCTTGGGGACCCCATCGAGACGCGTCTCGATGGGGAGCCTCTTCGTGGGGTTGGAGAGCGTCATCGACCTCGGAGGGGCACCACTAGCCGTCGGCCCTGGGCTGCCAGCGCGGCCTCCACGGACTCGCACTGAACCGCGCCAACCGGTCCTGGCGCTCGACCACGATCGTGGTCATGGATGGATCACGCAGCAGGGCCAGGAGCCCTTGGCGTCTCCCGTTCAGCGCTGAGCCGATCTCAGTCACGATGCGCCCGACGGCAAGTCCTTCATGAGCCGCCCATGCCGCGACTTGCGCCCCCTGACGGTCGAGTCCGCCTCCTGATCGGCAGATGAGACGCGAGCCTACCCGGCCGTTGGGCCCAACGATGGAGCAGGGGCCGGGTTGCCGACTACCGTACGCGTCCAGGGACGTGGTGTACGGCCCCGGCGGCAGCTTCGGGGGTCCACCACCAGCGACGGCCACGGCGTGATCCTTTCGAAAAAACCATCAACCAACCGAAAGGAGGACACGACAGGGGCCGTCGTCAAGAGTATGGACCTGGTGGAGGCCGTCCGCGAGCATCTCGCCACGGCGAGCCCCGACGTGCTCGGGGGCTGGTGGAGGCGTTCGCGAACGCCCTCATGTCCGCGGAGGCCGATGCGCTCGGCGGGGCCCCCTACGGGGAGCCCTCGCCGGAGCGGGTCAACCGCCGCAACGGCTACCGGGGCCGCCCCTGGGACCCCCGGGCCGGCAGCATCGAGCTGCGGACCCCGAGGCTCAGGACCGGGAGCTACTTCCCCGACTGGCTCGTGGAGCGCCGCCGACGGGCCGAGGCAGCCCTCACCACCGTGGTCGCCACCTGCTACCTGCTCGGGGTCTCGACGCGGCGGCTGGGACGCTTGGCCGAGGCCCTGGGGATCACGAGGCGGTCGAGCTCCCAGGTCACCGAGATGGCCAAGGAGCTCGACGACCTCGTCGCATCGTTCCGCAACCGGCCCTTGGACCAGGGCCCCTACCGCTTCGTCGGGGCCGATGCCCTGGCCGTCAAGGTCCGCGAGCAAGGCCGGGTCGTCCTCGTGCACGTGCTCATTGCCACGGGCGTGAACGCCGACCGGCATCGGGAGATCCTCGGGGGCGAGGTGACCTCGGCTGAGGACGGGGCAGGATGGCTCGCCTTCTTCCGAGGCCTGGTCGCCAGAGGGCCCTCGGGGGTCCGCCTGGTCACCTCCGATGCCCACTCGGGCCTGGTCGCCGCCACCTCCGCCACCCTCCCCGGTGCCACCTGGCAGCGATGCCGCACCCACTCCCTCCGGGACCTGCTCACCAAGGTCCCCACGTCCTCGACACCCTGGGGGGCAACCCTGGTGCGCACCATCTTCGACCAGCCCGACGCCGCCGAGGTGCAAGCCCAGTGCGACCGGGTCGTACGGGCCCTGGAGGCGAAGCTGCCGCACGCGGCAGCGCACCTCGAGGAGGTGAGGGCAGACCTCCTCGCCTTCTCGTCCTTTTCTCGGGAGACCTGGCGCCAGATCGGGAGCTCGAACCCCCAGGAGCGGCTCAACCGCGAGATCCGGCGCCGAACCGACGTGGTCGGGATCTTCCCCGACCACAGCTCGATCATCCGCCTCATTGGCGCGGTGCTGATGGAGCAGACCGACGAGTGGGCCGAGGCGCGTCGCTCCATGGGGATCGAGGTCCTAGCGAAGGTCGACCAGGTCCCCACGCCTCCTGCCAACACCCAGGACGAGGCGTCCTCACTCCAGCTTCCCGAGGCCGCCATGACATGGGCTTGCGGTTGGATCACGCGGTGGTCCCGTACACCACTTCTCCGGACGTGACCGAGCCCCCGGGCCAAACGCCTGGGCCTCGTCGCTGGCCATGCCGCGCCACCGGAGCCAGAGCCCAGGGCGCCTTTGCCAGCGCTCCCCATCAAGGCTGACCGACCGGGCCATCGAGCTCAGATGGACCGCTTCTGCCTCGGTCGCCTGAGC
>DATGLL010000044.1:0-7268 GCA_035294145.1 Candidatus Dormiibacterota bacterium
TGACCGTGCTGCGTCGGCGCTCCCGGTCCCTCTCCCGCAGCCAGCGCGGCTCGAATCGCTGCCGGCGCAAGGAACGGCGTCGAGCCCGGCTCCAGGCCCATCTCGCCGCCCTCCGGCGCCACGGGATCCCTCGGCTCACCACACCCCACGGCCGGATCGTGGGGGAGGGGCTGGACGCCGCCGGCAGGCTGCGCCAGAAGGGGATCCCTGGGGCGCGGGCGCGGCGCCGGGGACCGGCCGAGGCGGCCCTGGCCGAGCTCCGCCGGCAGCTTCGTTACCAGGTCCCCTGGTACGGCTCGGAGGTGGTGGAGGCCGACCGGTGCTTTGCCAGCTCGAGGACCTGCCATGGCTGCGGCTTGGTCCAGGACCTCGGGTGGGCCGAGCACTGGAGGGGTGACGGCGGTGGGGCGCGCCATCGGTGCGATGGCCACGCCGCGATCAACCTGGCGAGGTATCGGCCCGGGGCACCCCACCAAGCTGGCTTGGTGGGGGCCCCGCCCGTCGGCTCAGTTGGAGCCTCCGGGAGGCGCAGAGCCGCGGTCAGGGGTCCCCACGAGGCCGGCTTCGTGGGGTCCCGGTGAGACCCGGGCCTCCCGGGCACGCGGCGGGGAGGCGCGAAGCCCGCGAGGGGAACCCCGTGAGGGGTGCCGCATGAGACGATCGCTTACTCGGCGGCAACGGGTCGTGCAACCGGGCCAGGAGGCGCCGCCGACCACCATCCGACGCCGACCTCGGTCACCACCTGCCCGACGGTCAGCGCACCCGGGCGTACACGATCCCGCGACCAGCCTTGCCCTCAGGGACGAACGTCCCCCACTCCTTTGATGTGACGATTGGCGATCAACTGTTTGCAACCCGAAGCCCTCCAGCCCCAGGACGCTCAGCCCCCGCCATCGTCCTCCCCGGACCGAGCCGGCCCCGCCCGCAGGCGGGCGAGCAGCGTCTCCATCCGCTCGCCGGCGTCGGCATGGAAGACGACCGCCTCCAGGCCCTCGCCCTCGGCGCCCATGCCCTGACCGTGCGCGGTCTGCATCAGCGACCGCTGCAGGGCGCGCAGGCCCGCCTCCGGGCTTCGGGCCACGTGGACCAGGCCGCTCTCACCCCGGGCGAAGCGCACCACCGGGCGGAGCCCGAGCAGCTCGACGGCGCGCGAGGCGACCTGGGGCACCCGCCCGCTGCGGGCGAGGTAGGCCACCGTCTCCAGCACCTCCAGCAGGACCACCCGCGGCGCCAGGGAGGTCGCCCGCTCCACGGCCTCGTCCAGATCGCAGCCCTGCGCCGCCAGCCGCCCCGCCTCCACCGCCAGCAGCCGCAGGCCCGCGGCCGCGGTCCCGGTGTCGACCACCCCGACCCGGCGCCCGAGCCGTTCCTCCCGAACCAGACCCGCCGCGATCTGCGCGTTCTGGAACATCGATGAGATCGAGGCGGCCACGGTGAGGCAGAGCGCGTCCCCCGGTGTCTCTCGGAAGGCCCGCAAGTAGTCCCCCACCGACGGCGAGGCGGTGGTGTGGACCGAGTGCCCGGCCCGTAGCGATCGGTAGAAGTCTCGGCGCAGGATGTCGACGACGTCCCGATAGGTCCGCCCGTCGATGACCAGCTGCAGCGGGACCACGGTGATGCCAAGGCGGGCTGCCTCGGCCTCGTCCAGACAGGTGCTGCTGTCGACTACAACCCGCAGACCGCCCTCGCCCGACGCCCGGCACCGTGGGTCTGGCCCGACTCCGTCCTCCGCCGCTCGCTCGCCATGCACGCACAGAGGCTCCAGGGTCCAGCTTGCCGTCCGTCCGGCCTCGCGACCAGGGACCATCGGCCGTCTCCGGACGGGACGAACCGGCGGCTGAACCCGGCTCGAGCCCCCGGTCGCCGCCCCCCGGCCGGTGTCCTCCGGCCATGGGCACGCCACCTCGGCCCCGGTTCGGCCCTGCCCGGGCCGGAGGGTGCTGGAGGCATCGGTGGCGGGCCAGGATGAGTGCGGCCGACGACGGCCTGGTCCGTGAGGGCGAGTTCCGCTGGGTGCTATCCCGGCGAGACACGATGCGGGTGCCGGGCATCGTCTTCGCCTCGGAGCGGCTGCCGGCGGCCGTCGGGATCGCTCGATCACACAGGTGGAGAACGTGGCCACCCTGCCCGGGATCGATGGGGACCGCCCCCTACGTGCTGGTCGGCGAGGCCGGCAACGAGGCCTTCGCCTCCACCTGCCACGGGGCCGGACGGGCCATGAGCCGGCACGCCACCATGCGTACGGTGACCGGATCGGAGCGGCTCTCCCGCCTCCGCGAGCAGGGCGTCGCGGTCGCCGCCCGCGCTCCCGGTCCTTGCCCGAGGAAACCCCGGAGGCCTACAAGGACACCGACGAGGCGGTTCGGGTCTGCGCCGGGGCGGGCCTGTCCCGGCTGGTGGCGCGGCTGCGGCCGGTCAGGGTGCTCAAGGGTTGGGCGTCGCCTCGGGCGGGTCCGCCGCAGGCACTCGATCGCGCTCAGGGCGGCCACGGCCCTGTCCGCGGCCGCCCTCACGATCCGACGGAGAGCGCCGTGCCGGATGTCTCCAGCCGCGTAGATGTCGGGGATGCTGGTCCGCATGCGGTCGTCGGCGACCGCATAGCCATTGTCGTCAGCCGGGGCCGGCCCCGGACCAGCTCGGTGTTGGGGAGGAGATCGATGCGGACGAGGCCCCCACCGGCAGCTCCTCGATCCGGCCCGTCTCCTGCCCCTCCAGCACGAGGGTCCCCACACTGGCCTTGCCCCAGATCTCCCGTGCTTGCCGGGAGCGCCGGTCTCGACCTCGGGACGGTCGACCACGCGCTGCTGGAGAGCGGGAGTGCGGCCAGGTGGTCCAGATCCCGGACGACCGGTGACCTGAGAGACATGGCGGAGGATGAGCTCCCGCTCGCCCAGCCGCTTGGCCTCCACCTGGCCGAAGCGGGCACCGACGGTCGTCACCTGGCGCAGGAGGTGGTGCCCGATCTCCGCCCTGCTTCCCTCCCCACAGGGCAGTTCTCGACCCGCTCGGTGGTGGCCATCAAACCACCCGGGGCAGCTCGCTCCAAGACCGCTGTCGACAGCCCGCCCAGGCTGCCGAGAAGGCGGCGATCAGATCGGGCGGCCGGATGGGTCGATCGGCCGCTACTCGGCGACGGCCGATCGGGCAAGATCGAGATGTCGTCGATTGGGCGGTCGAGGAACCGACGTGAACCAGAGCCTGAGCCGGGCCGAACCCGGCCCGACGGCCCCGCCGGCCGTCCGCGACCGGGCCGGGGAGCTGGTGCCCTTCGATCGAGGCCGTATCACCGCCGCCGTGCTGGCGGCGATGCGCGAGGTCCGGCGCGCCGACCCGGCCCGGGCGGAGGAGGTAGCCGACCTGGTGCTGAGCGCGCTCCCGGCCCAGACCACCCCGACCGTGGAGCAGATCCAGGACCAGGTCGAGCGGGCCTTGATGCAGCTGGGTCTGGAGGACGTGGCCCGTGCCTACATCACCTACCGCCGCCGCCGGGCCGAGCTCCGGGAGGCGAAACGGCTGCTCGGGGTGCGGGACGAGTTGAAGTTGCCCCTCAACTCGGTGGTGGTCCTGCGCGACCGCTACCTGCTCCGGGACCAGCGCCGGCAGGTGGTGGAGTCGACCGGGGAGATGATGGACCGCGTCGCCCGGCACGTGGCCCAGGCCGAGGATGCCTTCGTCGCCGGCTCCTCGGCCCGCTGGGCGGAGGAGTTCTCCCGAGCGCTCCGCGGCCTGGAGTTCCTCCCCAACTCGCCCACCCTGATGAACGCCGGTACCGGGATGGGATTGCTCTCGGGCTGCTTCGTCCTTCCCGTGGAGGACTCGCTGGAGTCGATCTTCACCACCCTCAAGGACATGGCCCTGATCCACCAGGCGGGGGGCGGCACCGGATTCTCCTTCTCGCGACTGCGACCCCGAGGGGACGTGGTCAGCAGCACCCACGGCACGGCCAGCGGGCCGGTCTCGTTCATGCGCATCTTCGACACCACCACCGAGGTGATCAAGCATGGCGGGCGTCGGCGCGGGGCCAACATGGGGGTCCTCTCCGTCTCCCACCCCGACATCGAGGAGTTCGTCGCCGCCAAGTCCCGGCCCGGAGCCTTCGAGAACTTCAACCTCTCGGTCGCCGTCACCGACGCCTTTTTGAGGGCGGTCCAGCGGGGCGAGCGGCACCGTCTGCTGAACCCCCGCACCGGCGAGACGGTGCGCGAGGTGCCGGCCCGCGAGCTGTTCGACCTGATCTGCGAGCAGGCCCACCGGACCGGTGACCCCGGCCTGCTCTTCGTCGATCGGATCAACCGTGACAACGTGCTCCCGGGACGGGGCCGGATCGAGGCCACCAACCCCTGCGGTGAGGTGCCCCTGCTGCCCTACGAGTCCTGCAACCTGGGCTCGGTCAACCTGCCCCGCCTGCTCGGCCGGGACTCCCTGGACTGGGGACGACTGCGCACGGTGGTACGCCTGCTGACCCGGTTCCTCGATGACGTGATCGAGGTCAACCGCTACCCACGGCGGGAGATCCAGGAGGCGACCCTGGCCTCGCGCAAGATCGGGATCGGGGTCATGGGGCTGGCCGAGCTGCTGGCCCGGCTGGGGGTGCCCTACAACTCGGATCGGGCCGTCCGCCTCGGCGCCCGCATCGCCCGCGAGATCCTGGAGACGGCCCGGCTGGCCTCGGCCGAGCTGGCCAGGGAGCGGGGGCCGTTCCCGCTCTTCGACCAGAGCACCCTCGCCACCCGGGGCGCGCCACCTCTTCGCAACGCCCAGGTCGTCTCCATCGCCCCCACCGGCACCATCTCCCTGATCGCGGGCACCACCGCCGGCATCGAGCCCCTGTTCGCGGTCGCCTACGTGCGCAACGTCCTGGGCACCCACCTGGTGGAGCTGAACCCCCACTTCGATCGCCTGGCCAGGGAGCGGGGCTTCTACTCCGACCGGCTGGCGGCCGACATCGCCCGGACCGGGAGCGTGCATGACCATCCCGAGGTGCCGGAGGACGTCCGGCGCGCCTTCGTCACCGCGCTCGAGATCGCGCCCACCTGGCACTTGCGCATGCAGGCCGCCTTCCAGCGACACGCGGACGGGGCGGTGTCCAAGACCGTCAACCTGCCCGCGTCGGCCACGATGGAGGAGGTGCGGGCCATCTACCTGGCCGCCTGGCGGGCGGGCCTCAAGGGCATCACCGTCTACCGGTACGGCAGCCGGCCAGCCCAGGTGCTGACCTTCCTCTCCGACACGCCGGAGGGTCCGGCCCCGCCCCTGCGGGTGGACCTGGAGTACGCCGGCGGCTGCGCCGGGCGCCTCTGCGACGTCTGACCCCGGGCGGGGGCGCGAACCCGACGGTCACAGTCAGCCCTCGCCCCCGTCCTCGGGCGGGGAGGCGGGCCGGCGGCGCAACCCGAGGCCGGACACCAGCCCCAAGGCCGCCATCAGGACGTCGCTGAAGCCCCGGTAGAGGAGGGCCGCGGCGGCGCCGGTCGCCGGCGACACCCCGGTGAGCACGAGCAACCCGGTGAGCGCGGCCTCGTTGGCGCCCAGGCCGGCGGGCAGCATGGAGAGGCCGGCCACCATCTGGCCCAGGGCGAGCACGAACGCCGCCTTGACGAAGGCGACCGAGGTCACGTGAAGGGCCCGCAAGGCGAGGGCGAAGAGCACGAAGGACAGGGTCACCGCCACCGCATCGGCCGGTACCACCCGGACCAGCACCTCCCCCCTGGCCAGATGGCGAAAGGTCGGTCCGAGCTGCCCCAGCTGCGTCGACACCCTGGCCAGCGGACGCACGACCGTGGCCGCCCGCACGGCCACGCTGTAGGCTCGCGGCCAGGAGAGCAGGACCCAGACCAGGGCCTGGCCCAGCAGGGCAGCCAGCAGCACGGGCGTGAAGGCCGGCGCCTGGGCCAGCAACGGCAGGGGGGCGAGGCTGAACAGGGCCAGGAAGACCAGGTCCTCGAACACGATCGAGGCCGCCAGCTCCCCGCCGCGGTCGCGCACCTCCTCGGCCCGGACGAACACGGGGACCCGCCAGAGGTCCCCACCGGGCAGGAAGATCAGGGCCTGGCCGGCGACCATGATCCGGATCGTCCGGCGCCGGCTCAGGTTGAGCCCCAGCCGCCCCAGGGTCACTCGCCAGGCGAGGGCGCGGAGCACGTAGACCGCCAGCACGCAGGGCAGCATGGCGACCAGGACGCGCCGGTCGGCGTGGGCCAGCGCCGCCCCCAGACGCCCTGGGCCAACGGCGATGACCAGGCCGCTCAGCGCGGCCAGGCCGAGCAGCAGCAGCCAGTTCCTCCGGAGGAGGCCCAGGGTCCGCGAGGCTGACCCGCGCCAGGCGGCGCTCACGGCAAGCTCACCGGCCTCGTGCCGATCCGAACGCCGGATGGACCCTGGCTCGGGCGAAGGGCCGCCTGGCGCCCGTGCCACCGGTCGCCAGCGCCTCATCTCACCATCGTCCGTCCGAGGGCCCGGACGGACCACAGACGGACGTCCCCCTCGACCAGGGACCGATGGAGCACCGAGGCCACGTCACCACCGGGGCCGGGACGGCGAGCCGCACGCGTGGCGGCCCGACGACCGCCCCGCCGCAAGGTGCCGAGTCCCGCGGCCACCGCCCACCCGGCGCCCGATCCCCCCACGGGGTGCATCCAACCGCCCCCCATGGCGTCGACGGGGGCTGGGGAAAAGGCTCACCCCCATCTGCCGAGGCCGGTGCCGGGGACGGCGACCCCGGCGCTTGTCAACGAGCCGCGCGAAACCCTTCGGCTCCGGAGGCCAGCACCGAGGAGGCGTGGCCTCCGGATACGCGCCGATGGGCACCCGGCAGACGGCCCGGGGCCCGCTCGCACTCGGGCGCAAGGGCGCCCGTATCTCGCGGCAAGGACGCAGGTCGCTCTCCATCCGCCACCAACGTCCCGGGACCATCGGCCCTCGCCGAGACGGCCCTGTCTGCCCAGACTGGGGAGGTCACGAACCACGTCGGCAGCCATCCCATCGGGAGGCGACGGGAGCTAAAGGTTCGCGAGGCCATGGCCAAGACGTTCAGCACCGCCTCCAGCCCGGACTCGATCGAGACGGTGGCCAGGCTGACGGTGAAGGGGAGCTACGGGTTCATCTCAATCGTGGGCGCGGGTCGCCTGGGGGGTTGACAACAGCTGACGCGCCCATACACTACAATCCACTTCCATGAACTTGAAGCAGTGGGCGCGCGAGCAAGGCATCCACCCCGTGACCGCCTACCGCTGGTTCCAGTCGGGCAAGCTCCCCGTCCCGGCCCGGCG
>DATGLL010000045.1:0-2830 GCA_035294145.1 Candidatus Dormiibacterota bacterium
GGAGGGGCTCGCCGTCGGGCGCCTTCTGACCGAGGTTGGCTCGGCCCTGAACGGAACGCGTCGGAGGTTCCTGGCCTTGCGGCGTGACCCGACCGTGACCACGATCGTGGTCGAGCCTCGGGACCGCTTGGCGCGGCTCGGGGCCGAGGAGGTGGAGGCCGCGCTCGCCGCTCAGGGAGGGCGGCAGGTGGGGGTCGATCCCGCCGAGGTCGACGAGGACCTGGTCCGAGACGTAAGCGAGCTCCTGAGCGGCCTCGGTGCCCGGCACGACGGCCGGCGTGCCGCCGCCCATCGGGCGGCCCGGGCGATGGCCGCGCTCCAGCACGATGGCCCGGAGGGGTGCCCACGAGGGTTCCCCATCGGAGCACGTTCCGATGGGGTCCCCAGGCCGGCCTCGTGGGGTCCCCGGTGAGACCCGGGCCTCCCGGGCACGCGGCGAGGAAGCGCGAAGCCCGCGAGGGCAACCCCGTGAGGGGTGCCGCATGGGACGATCGCTTACTCAGCGGCAACGACCTGGCGCATGGCGACTTGCGTGCTTGGGCTCGACGTTGGCGGGGCGAACCGTCCAAGAGTTTCCTGCGGTCGTGAGCCATCCTGCGGTAGCTGAGGCCGCCGATCCGAGGGGTGGTCAACGAGCGGGCCGTGAGCGCCACCGACCCTGACGCCGAGCTGGTCTCCCAGCATCGCAAGCCGGCGATGCCGGCGCCCGCGGTGGCGGTGCGGCAGGCGAACAATGATGACGACCGCGCAGGGAGAGACCGCGATCAGGGTTTAGCAGCGCGCCGTCACCAGCAAGGGTTGCGTCACGCTGCCCAACTCACCGTTGCGGTCCGCGAGGACGGCGATGGTGGAGCCGATGCCGTTGGTGGCCAGCGTGGTGCGCGCCCGCAGGTTGACCCATTCGCCCTCTGGATGGCGGTGGAGCGTGACCGTCACCGCGGGCGGAACGAAGAGGTACTCCTCCGGACGGAGCATGGCGCTGATGCCATTGGCGGAATCAGCGACGATCAAGACCCGGTCCAGGCCGCACGAGGGCTCGCCATCCACCAGCGGGATGCGCGTGCGGGCCCAGACGTCGGCCGGGCCAGGCCGATCGTAGGCGCCGCTTGCCCAGCGCCATTCGATCGCCTCGCCGTAGCCCCACCTGACCAGTCCGGCAAAGAATCGCTGCGGCTGCGGAGGTGGGATCGATCGCCTGGCCGCCGGAGCCACCTCTTCGGACAGCTCGCCCGGCCGGGTCGCGATCTCCCAGGCTCGCGCCAGCGCGACGGCGCGATCCTGGACACGGGCTTCCGCCTCGATCAGGCGGACGCGGCGTCCCGGTCGGACCAGCCGAGCGGCAACCTGGAGTTCGGATCTGGGGACGACGCCCAGGAACTCCACGGTGATGCGGACCAGGAGGAAGCCGGGCTCGAGATCCAGGCGACGCATGGCGTGGGCGAGGAGGGCGCTCACTGGGCCGCCGTGCTGAGCTCCCGGGTCCCACGGGCTCTCGGTGGCACGTGTGGGATGGAAGGTGTCGTCACCGGCGGGCAGGTAGAAGGCTCTTGGGAGGGGGCCAGGGCCGGGGCGACCGAGTTCGCTCACCGGATCCACCACAGTTGCCAGAAGGGGCCGGTGAGGTCGAGCTCGGCGAGTAGACGCTGACGTTGTGCGGGGCGTCGTGGCACGTGATCCGGGGCGGGCCGGTTGCCGTGCCAGGGCAGCGCCAGGCGCCACATGTGCTTGGTGTCGATCAACGCCCTGAACGCTGGCGCGGTGGGCACGGCGTCAGCAGCTCGAGCTGCACGCCCGGCGCGGCGGTGTCGGAGGGGGTCCCATGCGTCGCCACCCCACCACAGCTGGTCATCGGCACGGAGGGCGAGTCCCATTGGGGTCCCGGAGAAGGGATGGGCCATGCGGATGGGATCGTTCCCCGGGCCGAGCACGACTTGATGGCGGTCGTGCGATTCGCGTCAGCCGTCCATCACCTCTCGTAGGTCGACGCCGAGGGCAAGCGTCGTCTCGGTCGGGGATGGAGAGGCTCCCGATGGTCACGAAGCGGGCGAAGATCATGTCTCGCAGGGCTCCAGGTTGGCTGGCCGGTCACCGGGCTCGCTCGCGCTCACCGCCGAGGCCCTCGGCCGCCAGGCCGGTACCCGTCCGTCCCTCCTCCTGGCCTGCCACCGTCGACGCCGCGGCATCCCATCGCTGGCTGCGAGCCCGCTCTGCAGCAGAGCCTCTGGGGAGCGACCCTGGGCACGTGGCAATTTTTGCATCGTCGGTGCGAGGTCAGTGTAAGAGGAGGCCGCCACAGGCGGCCGTGCCGGGCCCAGGCCGATGACGATGAGCGCCGCGCACCACCGGCACAGGTGCCGGTCGGCCACGGGGGAGGAGGGCGGTCAGGGTTGGGGACCGCTGGCCATCGAGTGGGGGTAAGTGCTTTCTAGCACGTTAAATGACAGCCCATGAACCTGAAGCGGTGGGCCGAGCAGCAGGGCGTGTCGTGCCCCGCCGCCCCTCGCTGGTCCAAGACCGGTCAGCTGCCAATCCCGGCGCGGAGGGTCGGGCGGCTGATCTTGGGAGAGGCGCAGCCCGACCGCGACGACGGGGGCGGCAGGGCGGCGGTGGATGCCCGCGTCTCCTCAGCCGACCAGGCGGCTGCTGGTGGCCCTCCAAGGTCGATGACGATCTACGACCCCACGAAGCGAGAGGGTGTCTGAAGACGGGGGTGCGGCTCGTGCCGGGCGATGGGGCACGCTCGAGCCATGGCCAGGTCGGCGACGCTTCGCGTTGCTCTCACCGCCGAGCCGCGAGCTGACCTCAGCGGCGGCTGAGGCAGCGACGCCTC
>DATGLL010000046.1:0-34294 GCA_035294145.1 Candidatus Dormiibacterota bacterium
TCCCGAGGCTCGACCACGATCGTGGTCACGGTCGGGTCACGCCGCAAGGCCAGGAACCTCCGACGCGTTCCGTTCAGGGCCGAGCCGATCTCGGTCAGAAGGCGCCCGACGGCGAGCCCCTCCTGGGCCGCCCAAGCGGCACCACCCGCCACCTGCCGGTCCAGATCGGAGCGTTGATCGGCAGCGGACAACGCGAGCGGTCACGCCGGAGCGTCCCCCGGGATCAGGTGACCGACTCGCCGGGCCGGGACGGGAAGCGTGCCCGACGGGAACCAGCGGGAGGCGGTGACGGGAGGGATGCCTTGCTCGCGGCCCACTGCTTCGAGTTGACGGGAGTGAATGGTAGTGTGTGGACACGTCGGCTGTCGTCACCCCCCTCCTCGGACGGGCGGAACGCCCCGTCAGGGCGACCAAGGGAGCCAGGTTGCTGTACCGTGCCGCTCCGGCCGAGCTGGGCCAGCGGAGCAAGGCCGAGATTCGCCGGTTCTTGACCCTGGTCGATGCCTACGCGGACCTCCTCCGCGAGGTCGGAGGTGAGCCGCGCGGACGTGGGACCAGCCCTTCCCTTCCGCGGCGCCTCGGGCGGGCCGACACGAGGTGGCGCGTCTCGCCCGCGAGTTCAGGGGGCACCTCGGTCTGGACTCCGGTCCGATCGATGTCTCTTCCGGCTCGTGGACGAGGAGGTCCTGGTCTTTCGCCTGGTTCTCGGGGACGATCTCCAGAGCGCGCCATCGGGGATGCGTACCTCGCCCGCGTCCTCCCAGGCCAGCTCCACGCGCGGTCCCGCCCGCACCTGCTCGGGATCGACCCCGGCGATCTCGGTCGGCGTGCCGAACCCTTCTCGAGGTCGACCAGGGTCAGCACGTAGGACGCGCGTGCCGCGGAGAAGGGATGGAGGCGCTGCTCGGGCTGGTGCGACGGGACGATCGGGTGGGCGACGTGCTCCTCCGGGCCTCGCCCCACCGCTCAGTGGACCCGCTCGATGGCGGACCGGGCCAGGTCGGCGAGCGGTGCCCGCACCCCGTCCAGGCCGGCCTCCTCCAGCTCGCGGAGGGCGGTCGAGACCAGGCTCCTTGCCTCCTCGCCCACCCGATCGAGCGCGCCGCTGGCGATCACCAGACGTTGCACCTCGCGGACCTGCTCCTCGTCGGGGGTGCCGGCCAGGAGCTCACGCACCCGGCCTCCGTGGTCGGGGTGCTCGACGGCGTAGATGAGTGGTAGGGAGACCGTCCGCTGGCGGATGTCCTGGCCCAACGGCTTGCCCGAGCGCTCGCTGTAGTCGAGCAGGTCGTCGATCATCTGGAAGGCGACTCCCAGCAGGTCGCCGAAGCGCTCCAGCCGCGCGATCAGGGACTCCTCCGCCCCGGCGAGCTGCGCCCCGGCCCGACAGGCGGCCGCGAACAGGGCCGCGGTCTTACCCCGCACCACCTTCAGGTAGGTCTCGTGGTCGCCGGGGAAGTTGCCCCGAAGGCGCACGTCGTCGATCTGGGCCAGGCAGATGGCCTCCACCGCCTGGGCAATGGTGGTGGTGACGTCGGGGTTGCCGAGCTGGGCGATGACCTTGACTGCCTTGGCGAAGTAGTAGTCGCCGACCGCGATCGCGGTGGCGGCCCCCTCCTGGGCGGCCACCGTGGGCCGCCCTCGACGAGTAGGGGCCTCGTCGACGTAGTCGTCGTGGACCAGGGTGGCGTCGTGGATCAGCTCGATGGCGCCGGCCAAGGCGGCTGCCTGCAGGGGGTCGACGCGGGGGCCGAGACGGCTGCTGAGCATGGCCAGGAGCGGCCGGACCCGCTTGCCGCCCGCCTCCACCAGGCGCCGCATGGGCAGCTGCACCGGCTCCGGGTCGACCAGGAGCTGTCGGGCCAGCTCCAGCTCCACCAGCCGCCGGTCGTGGAGCAGGGCCGACGCGGCCTCCGCCCCCGTGACGCGTTCCTCCCGTGCCATCGTGGGCGTGGGCACGAGGAGGTGGGTGGCCGTTCGGCGGCCGCCGAAGTCCCCGTCCAACTGGAGCGCCACCTGACGCTGACGGGGGCCGTCGAGCTCGACCGCGAAGACCGACTGCCAGCGTCCGAGCACCAGTCGGCCCTCCTCGACCAGGAGGGTGCAGGCAGGGAGGAGGACGAGCTGCCGGCAGTGGGCATGGCCGTTGATCGGCTCCTCGGGGCCGACCTGGGGCCGTCGCTTGAGGTCGTCGTGTCGGTAGGGCACGCCGGCGGGCGCCAGCCGCTCGAGCGTGGCCGCCAGGTCCTCGAGGAGGAGCGGCTCGTTCTCGTTGACGGCCAGGCCGAGCGTGGTGTGCAGGGACTGGAGGTGCAGCCGCCCGTTGCGGAGGCCGGCGGCGGCGATCTCCTCCTGGAGGCGGGCGGTGATGTCGACGAACTCGGTCGGCCGGGAGGTGGGGAGCTGGAGCCGTCGCCCCACGATCATCGGGCGTCGGCGATGGTCGCCGTGAGCAGGTCCCGCAACGGCGGCGCGGGCGGACCGCCGGCCGCCGCCGCCGCGACGCGCTCCACCGCCTTGGCGAATCCCACCTGCAGCCGTAGGTCACGGATCTCGGCCAGGAGGCGTGAGGCACGGGCCAGGCAGAGGTCGCCCAACAGCAGCTGGGGCGGGTCCGGCGGCCGACCGCCCAGCTGCTGCAGTCGGAGCCCGGATTCCACCATCGCCGCCGCCAGCGCCACCTCGGCCGTGGTCCGGGAGCGGTAGTAGGCGTAGGCGTCCCCCATGCCGTCCTCCCAGACCGGCTCCAGCCCCGTCACGTGGACGCCGACCTCGACCAGCCCGCTCAAGCGCCCTTTCCCTCTGAGACGGGCGCCGGTGCCCCGGGCCGTGCCGGCTCCCCTTCCACCTCGGGCGTGACCCGCTCGATCACGCTGGCGGCCAGGTGCCGGAAGGCCGACAGCGCCCGCAGGCAGGAGTCGTCGTCGCGGGTGACGACGTAGTACAGCCCGAACCCGAGCACGGTGTTCAGTACCAGCGGGACCAGCACCTCCCGGTCGACCTTGAGGCGGACTCGACCATCCGCCTCCAGGCGGTCGATCTGCTCCTGGACGACCTCGCGGTAGCGGGTGAACAGCTCCGGGAGGTAGGCGCGCAGGCGCTCGGTGCGGGGGGCCTGGACCAGGAGGTCGAAGGCCGCCAGCTGCATGTCGCCGAGGCGGCGAAGCGTGTCCCAGATCGAGGTCACCCCCAGCTCCAGGGCCTCCAAGGGGTCCGAGAGGCGGTTGCAGGCCGCTCGCAGCTCCTCGACCGAGCGGGCCGTGAGGTACCGCCACGCCTCCACCAGGAGCTCCGACTTGGTCGGGAAGTAGTACTGCAGGTTGCCGATGGCGACCCCCGCCCGGGAGGCGATGACGCGGACGCTGGTCCCGGCGTATCCGTTCTCGAGCAGCGACTCCGCGGCCGCCCTGACGATCTGCTCGCGGACCCCGGCCGAGCCGTTGCTGAGGAGGCTACTGGTCATACGTATGTATTAGTCTAGCCGCTCGCTGGCCTCGCACCGGGGTGTCCAGGTCTGCTACGTTCTCCGCGGTGGATCGGCGCTGGGGCTGGGCATCCCGGCCGGTCCCGGCGGCTCAAGGTGGGGTCGCGGGACCGGGTGAGGCGCTCCGACGATCCGGCGGAGGCCAGGGAGGGATGGGCCGGTTGCAGGGTTCCCAGGGGTGCTGACGCGCGAGCAGGTCTTCCCGAACCGGGTGGCCGGAGTGATCGACTTCGAGGACCCGGAGGCGGCCTTCCGTGCCTGCGTGGCCGCCCTGGAGGGGGGGATCGGCACGATCGAGGTCTCCATGCGCATCCCCTCCTGCCTGGACATCGTGCGTGGCCTGGTGGCGAGCACCGGGGGCACCCTGCCGGTCGGGGTGGGGACGGTGGCGGAGCGGGACGTCGTCCCCCAGGCCAAGCTGGCCGGGGCGGCCTTCGTCGCCACCACCATCGTGCTCCCGGAGGTCGCGGCCGCCTGCCGGGAGCAGGACATCCTGTGTGTCATGGGGGCCCTCACCCCAAGCGAGGTCGACCTCGCCCGTCGGAGCGGGGCCGACGTGGTGCATCTCTTCCCGGTCCAGGCCATGGGAGGGCCGGACTACGTGCGCTGGCTCCAGGGGCCGATGGCGGGGACGCCCTTTTGGGTCTCGGGCGGGGTGGAGATCGACCAGATCGAGGAGTACCTGTCGCTGGGGGTGGTGGCGGTGGGCCTGACCACGGCCCTGTTCCCCCCCGACGCGGTCCGCCGCGGGGACAGCGCCGTGATCACGGCGCTGGCCCGCCGGGCGGTGACGGCGGGCGGGGCGGTCTGGGCCTCCTGAGTCGGCGCGGGCCCGGCCAGCGTGGCTGGACGGTCAGGCGCGGCCGTGGGCCCGGGCGCGATCGACGGCCTGGCGCACCTGGGGGGCGACCTCCTCGGCCAGGAGGTGGAGCTGGGCCTCGACGTCACGATCGACGCCGAGGAGGAAGCTGTCCATGCCCTGGTCGAGGGCGAGCTGGGTGAGGCGCTCCACCCACTGCGCGACGGGGCCCTCGAAAGGGCCCGACCTGTTCCCTCCGATGTGGCCGAAGACGTTGTAGACACGGGTGATCGCGGCCGGATCGCGGCCCACGGCCAGCGCGGCCTCGTCGATGCGACGCTGGAGCTCTCCCAGCGCCTCGGGGGGCGCGTAGGGGGAGGAGGGGACCCAGCCATCGGCCAGCCGCCCGGTGATGGCCAGGCCGCGGGGCCCGTAGGTGCCCAGCCAGATCCCCATGGGATGGGCCGGGGTCGGGCCGGTGTGGAGGCCGCGGAGCCGGTAGAACCGGCCCTCGAAGCGGACCCCGCGGCGCCCGCTCCACACCAGCCGGACGAGCCCGATCGCCTCCTCCAGGGCGCTCATCGCCTCCCCCCGGCGGCGAGCCGTGCCTCCCATGGCCGCGATCCCCTCGGGGAAGGCGCCGGCCCCGAGTCCCAGCTCCACCCGGCCGCCGGTCAGCCGGTCCAGCGAGGCCGCGGCCTTGGCCAGCAGGGCGGGGGATCGCAGAGGGAGGTTGGCGACGTCCGGGAACACGGTCACCCGCTCGGTCCGGGCGGCGATCACCGAGAGCAGGGTCCAGGTGTCCAGGAACCGGGACTGATAGGGATGGTCTTGGACGCCGATGAGGTCCAGTCCCAGGTCGTCAGCGAGCCGAGCCAGGCGCAACGTCTCCTGGGGCCGGGTGGCGTCAGGAGTCAGGAAGCTGCCGAAGCGAAGCGGCCGACCGCGATCGGGCATGGGCTGACCCTCCCAATGGTGCCACGGCCGCCGGCGCGGCGTCGCCCCCGCTCAGCGAGCGGCTCGTGCCCGCTCCACCGCCCGTTGCAGGGCCTGCTCCACCACCACCCGCACCATGCGCTTGCGCCAGGCATGGTGGAGGTCGGCGTTGTCCAGCGGCTTGGCCGGGCGGGCCGCCAGCTCGGCGGCGGCGGCGATCACCTCAGGGGTCGGCTCCTGGCCCAGGAGCAGCTCGGCGGCGGCCGCCGCCTCGACGGGATGGGAGCCGACCCCGGACATCACGATCCCGGCCCGCTCCACCCGGCCGTCGGCCAGTCGGAGCGCGACCCCGGCCCCGGCGATGGGGAAGTCGATGGAGCCGCGACGCCGGAGCTTCACGTAGGCGGAGGCGAGGCCGTCGGCCGGTGGCAGGCGCAGGGCGACCACCACCTCGTGGGCCGGCTTGGCCAGGTACGCGATGCCGTCGTCCTGGTAGAGGTCGGCGACCGGGAGCTCGCGCTCCCCCTCGGGGCCGGCGAGGACGACCGTGGCCCCCAGGGCGATGGCGACCGGGGCGGTGTCGGTCGAGGACACGGCCCAGCAGCGAGGGCTGCCCGGAGCGACCAGGCAGGTGTCGCCGTCCTTCTTCATGCAGAAGCCGATCGACCGTCGCCACTCGTAGGTCATGTCGTAGTAGTTGCAGCGGGTGTCGACGCAGAGGTTGCCGCCGACGGTGCCGACGTTGCGGAGCGCGGGCGAGGAGACCAGGCCGGCGGCCTCCGCGTAGCCGGGGTGGCCCTGGGCCAGGCCGGGATGCTCGGCCGCCTCGGTCAGGGTCACGAGCGCCCCCAGCTCGAAGCCGGAGCGGGCGTCGCCCCGCACGCCCTGCAGCTCGTGCAGGTGGGCGAGGCCGACCAGCGTGTCGGCGTCGAGCTGCCGGCGCTTGAGCTTGGGCAAGAGGTCGGTGCCGCCGGCGACCAGGACGGCCCTGGGGCCCAGCTCCGCCACCAGCGTCGCGGCCTCCGCCACGGAGTTCGGCTTCAGGTAGCGGAGGCGGGGCAGCCGCAGCACCGGGTCAGCTCCGGCCCGCCGCGAAGGCGCGCTCCAGCTCCTCGCCCACCCGTAGGTCGTGGGGGTCGGGCGGGTCGACCCGGATCGGCTCGCCGTAGTCGAAGTCGGGGAAGCGACGGGGGCCGTAGCGGCCCTCCTGGCCCCTGGCCCGGGCGTCCAGCGCCCGCAGCACCTTCTCGGGCGTGATCGGCGTCTCGTCGATCCAGACGCCGAGGGCGTCGAAGACGGCGGCGTTGATCGCCGGGAGCACCGGCAGCAGGGGGCCCTGGCCGGCCTCCTTGGCTCCATAGGGCCCTTCCGGGTCCACGGTCTCGATCAGGAAGGACTCGATCTCCGGCATCTCGAGCACGGTGGGGGACTTGTACTCGAGCATGCTCGGCCACTTGTGCCGGCCCTTGCGGTAGGCCTGCTCCTCCATCAGCGCCTCGCCCAGGGCCATGTAGACGCTGCCCTCGATCTGCCCCTTGACGGCAAGAGGGTTGATCGCGCGCCCGACATCGTGGGCGATCCAGACCTTGTTGACCCGGATGAGGCCGGTCCGGGCGTCGACGTCCAGGTCGACCACGCAGGCGGTGTAGCTGTAGGCGGGGCTGGGGCCGACGCCCGAGCCCTTGAAGGGGCCGGCGATCCGCGGAGGCCGGTAGGAGCCGCTGGTGGAGAGGGCACCGAACCTGGCCGTGGCCAGCTGGCAGGCCTGCTCGAAGCTCACCTCCCCGATCCTGCCCCCTCGGACCTCGATCTCGTCCAGGTCCCCCTGGACCCCCGTCGCCTCGGCCACCGCCTCGACCAGGAGCCGGCGCATCCGACGGGCCGCCTCCAGGGCGGCGTTGCCGGCCATGAAGGTGACCCGTGAGGAGTAGGAGCCCAGGTCCACCGGCGTGGTGTCGGTGTCGGCGGTGACCAGCCGCACGTCGCTCGGCCGCAGCCCCAGCTCCTCGGCGACGATGGTGGCCAGGACGGTGTCCGAGCCCTGGCCGATGTCCATGGCCCCGCAGTAGGCGGTCACCCCGGTGCGGTCGAGCTTGAGCTGGACCTCAGAGTGGGGCATGTCGTTCCAGTAGATGGGGGTGCCGGCGCCGGACATGTAGGCCGAGACCGCGAACCCCATGCCATGGCCGGGGCGCCGGGCACGGCCGCGATAGCCGGAGGCCTGGAGGACCTTCTCCGTGCAGGCCTCGAGCCCGCAGGAGGTGATCCGCAGCCAGTTGACGGCACGGGTGAAGGGCTGGACGTAGTTCCGGCGCTTGACCTCGACCGGGTCCAGGCCCAGGTCGCGGGCGATCTTCTCCAGGTGGAGCTCGATCGCGAAGCGACCCTGCGGGGTGCCGTGGCCACGCTTGGGGCCGCAGGGGGCCTTGTTGGTGAAGACCCGCACGCCCTCGAACCGGTAGGCGGGGATGGCGTAGGTCACGGTCTGCAGGGTCCCGGTGTAGAAGACCGTGGCCGGGCCGTAGGAACCGTAGGCCCCGCCGTCGAGCGCGGTCCGCACGTGCATGGCGGTGATCCGGCCCTCCTTGGTGACGCCGGTCCGCATCCAGACCAGGACCGGATGGCGGCCGCGGTGGGCGTAGAAGACCTCCTCCCGGGTCAGGGTGCAGCGCACCGGCCGACCGGTGACCATGGCCAGCTTGGCGACCACGATCTCGTGCGAGAAGGGGTCGGTCTTGCCCCCGAAGCCGCCCCCATGGGCGGCGCCGATGACGCGGATCCGATGCATCGGCAGCTCCAGGACCTTGGCCAGGGTCCGGTGCACGTAGTGCACCACCTGTGTCGATGACCAGAGGGTCAGCCGGCCATCCTCGTAAGTGGCGAGGGCGCTGTGCTGCTCCATCGGCAGGTGGGTGTTGCCCTGGTAGAAGAAGACGTCCTCACGCACGTGGTCGGCGGCCGCGAACCCTGCCTCCACGTCGCCGAACTCGTAGCTGACCAGGCGGTGGATGTTGCCGCGCTGCCGGGTGAGGGTCGGGTCGTGGATGGGCTCGTCGACCGGCTCCTGGAGCGCCTCCTCGATGGACATCACCGGCCGCAGGGGCTCGTAGGAGACGCGGATCGCGTCCAGGGCCGCGGCGGCGGTCTCCTCGTCGGTCGCCGCCACCGCCGCCACCGGGTCGCCCACGAACCGCACCTTCTCGAACTCCAACGCCCGCTCGTCCTGGGAGACGGGCATGATGCCGTAGCGGATGGGGAGGTCGTGCCCGGTGAGCACCGCCTTCACCCCGGGGAGGCGCTGGGCGGGGGTGGGGTCGACGCTCAGGATGCGGGCATGCGGGTGCGGGCTGCGCAGGATCTTGCAGTGGAGCATGCGCGGGAGCTGGAGGTCGTCGGCGTAGCGGGCGGTCCCGGTGGCGCGGGCCACGGCGTCCACGCGGGGCAGGGGTCGCCCCACCACCTCGAGCTCGGTGTCCGTGCCGCTCATGCCCTCAACCTCCGTGCGGCCAGCTCGACCGCCTCCACGATGGTGACGTACCCGGTGCAGCGGCACAGGTTGCCGGCCAGCGCCTCCTCGATCTGACGGCGGCTGGGCCTCGGATGCCGGTCCAGCAGCGCCTTGGCGGCCAAGAGCATGCCCGGCGTGCAGTACCCGCACTGGACCGCGCCCAGCTCGAGGAACGCCTGCTGGAGGGGATGGAGGTGGGCCGGGCTTCCCAGCCCCTCGATGGTGGTGATCTCGCGGCCCTCCAGCTGCACCGGCAACAGGAGGCAGCTGAGCTGGGGCTGACCGTCCACGAGGACGGTGCAGGTGCCGCACTCCCCCAGCTCACAACCGTGCTTGGTGCCGGTCAGGCCGAGCTGCTCGCGCAGGACCTCGAGGAGGGTGGCGTGGACCGGCGCCAGGACCTGATGCTCCTCGCCGTTGACCCGGAGGAGCAGCCTCTCACGCTGCACAGGCCGCTGAAGCTCGTTCAGCATAGCGAACCAGATTGAGCATAGCCATGAGCCGTCGTGGAGGTCAATCTCGTTCCAAATCTCGAACGAAATGGCCTCACATCGGGCCGAGGTCGTTCATAATACTGAACGATGGTGCCGGCCGTCGAGCGTGCCTTCCGGATCCTCGACCTCCTCAGCCGCAGCCCCTCGCCGATGGGCACCTCGGAGGTGGCCCGTCGCCTCCGCCTGGCCAAGAGCACGGCCCACGGCTTGCTGCGGGCGCTGGAGGCGGTGGGGGCGGTGGAGGCGGTCCACCGTCGCTACCGGCTGGGGCCGACCGTCGAGCGTCTGGCCGCGGTGGCCGAGCTGCGTCGGCGCTGGCGGCCGGTGCTGGAGCGGGTTGCCGGGGAGACCGGGGAGACCGCCTTCCTCGGCCAGCCCCGAGGCCAGCGGGTGGCGATCCTGGACGAGGTCCTGGGGGCGGGGGCGCCGGTCATCTCCGCTCCCGCCGGCAGCCACATCCCTGCCTCCGCGGGCGCGCTGGGCAAGGTGCTGGCGGGGGCGCGGATCGCGGAGGACCGAGGTGAGTACCTTGAAGGGGTGAACGCGGTCGCGGCCGCGGTGCCTGGTGGTCTGGTCTGGGTGGCCGGCTTCGCCGCCCGGCTTACGCCGGAGCGCTTGCCGGCGGTGGCAGATCTGCTGGGGCGTCTGGTGTGCCAGTAGCTGGCCCGCGCCTGCGTGTGGAGAAGTACCGCGACCTGGTGGCGCGCATCCACGCGCTTCCCCGTCGACGCCTGACCCTGATGATCGGGGTCGACGGCCCCCGTGGGGCGGGGAAGACGACCTTCACCCGGGCCCTGGCGGCGCTGGACCCGGGGCTGGACATCGTCCAGGTGGACGACTTCTGGCTGCCGCGGGCGCAGCGGCGGCAGGAGCGGGGCGAGGCGCCGGCGGAGGAGGTGGCGGCGGACGTGGACTGGCGCCGTCTGCGCGCCCACGTGCTGATGCCGTTGGGCCGTGACCAGCCGGCCCGCTACCAGCGCTACGACTGGGCGACCGACTCGCTGGCCGAGTGGCGCATGGTGCCGGTGGGGGGCATCCTGATCGTGGAGGGTCTCTACGCCTGCTCGCGCCCCCTGGCCGGCTTCTACGACTTCCGGATCTGGGTCGACGCCCCGCTCGAGGTGCGCCGGAGCCGGGGGCCGGGTCGGGACGGGGAGGGGGAGGAGACGCGACGGCGCTGGCTTCGGGCCGAGGACGCCTACCTGGCCTCCCAGAACCCGGCGGCGCAGGCCGACCTGCGCGTGGATGGCTCCGGCTCCCTGCCCCACGACCCGTTGCGGGAGTACGTCCGCATCCGGGGCTGAGCGCCCCGGACCGCTGGCCTCGAGGTGGGTGGGGGAGCCGGTCGCCCGCTTCCGCCCGACCGGCGGACTATGATCTCCAACTGTCGTGCTGCGCTGGCTGACCGCAGGGGAGTCGCACGGGCCCCAGCTGACCGTGATCCTGGAGGGGGTCCCGGCCGGCCTGGAGCTCGGGGCGGCGGACCTCCGCCAGGACCTCCGCCGGCGTCAGGGCGGCCACGGGCGCGGCGGCCGCCAGCAGATCGAGGTCGACCAGGCTCGGATCGTGGGCGGCGTCCGGGGCGGCGTCACCTTGGGCAGCCCCATCGCCCTGGTGATCGAGAACCGCGACCATCAGAACTGGACGGCCCAGATGACGCCCGAGCGCGAGGGCTTCGCCCCCAGCCCGGTCACCCGCCTCCGCCCCGGCCATGCCGACCTGGCCGGCGCGCTCAAGTACGGCCACGTGGACGTGCGCAACGTCCTCGAGCGCTCCAGCGCCCGGGAGACGGCGGCTCGGGTGGCGGCCGGGGGCGTGGCCCGGCGGCTCCTGGCCCGGTTCGGGATCCGGGTCTTCAGCTTCGTGCAGTCGATCGGGTCGGTGGACATGGGCTACGAGGCGGTCGACCCCCTGGCCTTGAGCGAGGAGCAGATCGAGACCTCGCCGGTCCGCTGCCCCGACCCATCGGCCAGCGCCCGGATGGTGGCCGAGATCGACGCCGCCGCCGAGCGCGGCGACACCCTGGGCGGGACCTTCCGGGTGCTCGCCATCGGGCTCCCGCCTGGGCTGGGGAGCTACGTCCACTGGGACCGCAAGCTCGACGCCCGTCTGGCGATGGCGGTGCTCAGCATCAACGCCGTCAAGGGGGTCGAGTTCGGCGCCGGCTTCGAGGGTGCCGCCCGCCCGGGCTCGGCCTTCCACGACGAGATCGACTACGCCCAGGGGCGGTTCCGTCACCTGAGCAATCGGGCCGGGGGGCTCACCGGCGGGGTGACCAACGGGGAGCCGATCGACCTGCGGGCGGCCATGAAGCCGATCTCGACCATGAAGAGACCCATGCGCTCGGTGGACCTGGTCAGCAAGGAGCGGGTCGAGGCCCACTACGAGCGCAGCGACGTGTGCGTGGTCCCCGCCGCCGGCGTGATCGGCGAGGCGATGGTGGCGCTGACCCTGGCCGACGCCTTCTTGGAGAAGTTCGGCGGCGACTCCGTGGCCGAGATCGAGCGCAACCTCCAGGGTTACCTGGACTCGATCAGTCGGTGAGGGCGGTGGGCGGCGAGAAGCTGATGACCATGGCCGAGGCTGTCCGGCGCTTCGTGCCCGACGGGGCCACCGTGGCGATGGGGACCTGCTTGGAGCCGGCCATCCCCTTCGCGGCCGGGCACGAGATGATCCGCCAGGGGCGTCGGGACCTCACCTTGGTCGGCCCCATCTCCGACGCGCTCTTCGATCAGTTGATCGGGGCGGGCTGCGTGGCCACGATCCGTGCCGCCTGGGTCGGCAACGTGTCCGAGGGCCTCGGCCACTGCTACCGGCGGGCGACCGAGCTGGGCCAGCCGCGCCCGGTCCAGGTCTACGACTACTCGAACTTCACCATCTCGCTCGCCCTCTGGGCGGCGGCCTGGGACGCGCCGTACCTCCCCACCCGGACCTTGCTGGGGAGCGACATCGTGCGGACCAACCCCGAGCTCCGGGTGGTGGACGGGGCCGTCCGGGTGCCGCCCCTGCGCCCGGACGTGGCCGTCCTGCACGTGCAGCGGGCCGACGCCTGGGGGCGGGCGCACCTCTGGGGGCCGCTGGGCATCAGCGAAGAGGCCGGGCTCGCCGCCCGGAGGGTGATCCTCTCCTGCGAGGAGCTGGTCGATCCCGAGGTGACCCTCTCCGACCCCAACCGCATCTCCTCCCGGAGACCCGGGTGGTGGCGGTGGTGCACGAGCCCGGAGGCTGCCATCCCTCCCCGCTCCAGGGTTGGTGGCGGCGCGACCACGCCGCCTACCGCGCCTACGCCGAGCGCTCGCGGACCCCGGAGGGGTTCCGCTCCTGGCTGGAGGAGTGGGTGCTGAGGGTCCCCGACCGACGGGCCTACCTCGGTCGGCTTGAGGTGGAGGCGTTGCGGGTCCGCCGCCACCGTCCCTCGGCGCCGGCCGACTACGGGGACGAGTGAGCGGATGGGCGTGGCCGATCCTCTCCCCTACACCCCCCAGGAGCTGATGGTCGCGGCCGCCGCCCGGGAGATCGGGGACGGCGAGCTGGTCTTCGTGGGCATGCGCCTCCCGCTCCTCGCCTACGGGGTGGCCCGCAACACCCACGCCCCCCGAGCCCGGGCCCTGTACGAGGTCGGCCTGATGCGTGACCAGGCCCCGGAGGCCTTCCTCGCCACCATGGGCGACCCGCCCAACGTGGCCGGTGCCCTCTGGGCGACCCGGATGTCGAATGTGATGGCCCTGATGGCGCAGGGGGAGGTGGACCTGGGGTTCATCGGTGGGGCCGAGGTCGACCGCTTCGGGAACCTGAACACCAGCTACATCGGCGACCCGGCCCGTCCCCGAGTGAAGCTACCGGGCAGCGGGGGAGGGGCGGACATCGCCATCCTCTCCCGGCGCTGGATCACGCTCATGGCCCACGAGCCGAGGCGGCTGGTGGCGCGCGTCTCCTACGTGACCTCGCCCGGGCACGGCGACGGCACCCCGGGATGGCGGCGCCGGAACGGGCTGCCGGGCGGGGGCCCGGTGGCGATCGTGACCACCATGGCCGTGCTCCGGTTCCCGGACGGAGGCGGGGAGGCCTACCTCGACTCGGTCCATCCCGGCCACTCGGTGGAGGAGGTCAGGGCCCAGACCGGATGGGACCTCAAGGTCGCGGGCCAGGTCCGCTCCACCCCTCCCCCCACGGCCGAGGAGCTGGCCTGGATCCGCCGGCTTGACCCGGACGGTCACTGGACGCGACGTCCCTAGCCCGACCGGGCGCGGCCCTCCGAGTTTGCGATTCCTTGAACGTCCCTTGAGGAAGTGCGAGGCCGTCGGTGCCGACCCTGAGGGTCGATCGAGCCATCCCCTGCATCACTTGAAGGAGGCACCGACATGCAACTTCGAGCTCTCCTCGCGGGCGCCGGGGCCTTGGTGGCCCTGACCGGCTGCGGGGCCGGCACCACCCTTGTCGCCCACCCGGCGGCGGCCACCAGCTCGGCAACCTCGGCTGGCCAGGGGACGGCGGCACGGGCCTGCGAGGCCGCCCCGTGGACCGGCAGCCCCGACCCCCAGGGGCGGCCCAGGGGGTTCGACGCCGGCGACGTGGGCGCGGTCTACATCTGGCACGATCGCCTCGGCTGGCACCTCCGGGCCACGGACATGAGGGCCACCGATCACCACTACACCGGCACCGTCGCCCTAAGCCCCGGGGCGAGCTTCCTCGGCCTGCGCCCGGTCCGCGACGAGCAGCACGACCGGGTCTGGGTGGACGGGAGCGACGTGCTCCACTACGACTTCCACACCTACGCCTCGATCGATGGGGTCGACTTCCTGGTCAGCTGCCCCGCCGGGGGCCGCGAGCGGGAGCAGCTCCTCTTCCACACCGAGTACGACGGTCAGCCGGTCGCTGAGCGGGTCAGGATCGGGGCCTCCAAGGCCATTCCGCCGGCGGCGACCTTCCGGTTCGTCCGCTCCCTCTGAGTGAACGGGCCGCGTGGGTCCCCCACGCGGCCCCTCCCTGGCCAGCCCTCGTCCTCAGCGGTCGAGACGGGGCGAGGATGGCCGCCCGAGGGTGGGATGCCGGCGAGGTCCGGGTGGAGGCCCGGCTACGCCGACCTCCGGTTCAGGCGATCCCATCGACCCTGGCAGTCCACGCAGCGCGTGGCCTCGGGTCGGAAGCGCAGTCGCTCGGTCGGAATCCTGGTCCCGCAGTCCTCACAGATGCCGTATTTCCCCTCCGCGAGTCGGCTCAACGCCCGCTCCACCTGCTCTCGGTTCTCGGCCAAGAGCTGGAGCAGTCGGTCGTTGACGTCCCGGTCGCTCATGACCTGGGCGAAGTCCGTGTCCTCATAGTCGCGGGTCAGCACCCCTCCCACGCTCTCGGCGATCGACCGGTTCAGCCCCGCCTCATCCTGGAACTGGCGTGCCAGCCGCACCAACTCGGCGCGGTTGGCCTCCAACCGCACGATGCGTTCATGTCGTTCATGATCCTTCTCTTTCATCCAGCCACACCTCCTGCTCTAGGACGACAAGCGGGGGACCTAAGACTATCACATTTCACGTACCTGGAAGATGGTTTTTTCTGGTCAAGAGGTCGCAACTCCCGGGCGCGTGGAAGATCAGCGAGCGGTCCCACTGCGGCTGACAAACGCGCTTGTCCAACCGGGCGCCAAGCGTCCGGCAGGAGATCGCCTTGGATGCAGAAGGCCCGCGAGAGAGGGGCTCTCGCGGGCCTTCTGGCGCAAGCGAGCTGGGGGGAGACGCCCCCCTTGCGGCCGGCTCGGGCCGGTCAGGGGCGTCGGAACATCGACTGCATCCGGATGGCCAACCCCATGTCCCCCTTGAGCTTGAGCTTGCCGCTCATGAAGGCTGCGGTGGGGTCGAGCTGGCCGGTGAAGATCTTCACGTAGTCGGTGGAGTCGGCGATCAGGGTGAGGTTCGGGCTCTCGGCCTCACCTTGCCCAGTCGTGACCTTGCCGTCGGCGATGGTGACGAACCACTTCCCAGCGTGTTCCCCGGTGAGGTCGAACTGGATCGTCGCCCGGGTGTTCCCGGCCTTCTCCGGGAGGAAGTACTCCGGCATGGACTGCACTACCTGATCCGGGGTGAGCTCTGCAGGGCTCTGATCGGCCATGTGATCCTCCACTGGTACGACGCTCCGCGCCGTCAACGGGCAATCATGGTATCCGCCTGACCGGTGGACATGGAGCAGATGGATTTGGAGCTTACAGAAGTTTGTCGTGGGGTCTACCAGCTGCGGTTGCCCATCCCGTTCGAGGACGGTCACGTCAACTGCTTCCTACTCCCTCGGCGGGGAGGGGTGCTGGACATGATCGACTGCGGGATGGGCTCCGAGGAGTCGTTCGCGCTCGTTCGGGCCGCGATCCGGGAGGTGGGGGGCCCTGGCGGTCGCCTGGGCCGTCTGGTCGTCACCCACATCCACCCCGACCACTACGGCGGCGCCGGTGAGATGACGGAGCGGGAGGGCGCCGAGCTCTACCTGCACCGGCTCGAGGTGCCCATGGTGCATCCTCGCTACCTAGAGATCGAGCAGCTGGTGGAGGAGGTGGGGAGCTACCTGGAGATCCACGGGGTGCCCCGTGAGGAGGCCGACTTCCTCAAGAACGCCTCTCGGCATTTCCGAAAGTTCGTCCGTCCGGCTCGTCCCCACCTGCAGCTGGACGGCACCGAGGTGCTCGAGCTAGGCGAGCGACGGGTCCGGGTCGAGTGGACGCCGGGCCACTCGCCCGGCCACGTCTGCCTCTTCGACCTGGGCTCGGGTGTCCTGTTCGCCGGCGACCACCTCCTGCCCGAGCTGACCCCGAACATCGGGCTGCATCCCCAGAGCACGCCGAACCCCCTCGACGACTACCTGGCCGGGCTCCGCCGGGTCGCCGAGCTGCGCCCGTCGATGGTGCTCCCCGCCCACGGCGCCCCCTTCACCGCGGTCGCGGCGCGGGTGGCCGACCTGGTGCAGCACCACGAGCGGCGCAAGGCCCAGATCGAGGCCGTGGTGGGCGACGGGGAGCTCGACGCCTGGAGGGTGGCGGTGGCGATCTGGGGCCGACGCCAGAACCTGCACGACATGCGCATGGCCCTCCAGGAGGGGTTGGCGCACCTGCAGTCGCTCAGCTTCGAGGGACGCCTGGAGAAGCGGGCGACGCCGGCCGGCATCACCTGGCGGCGACGCTGATCGGGCCGGCCCCGCCTAGCCCCGGGCGGAGCTGCCGGATGTGCCCCGGGGCAGGGCGAGCGGGAAGAGGCGGGCGGGGTAGCAGCTCACCCCAACCGTCCCCGGCCCTGCGTGGGCGCCCACCACCGGCCCCACCGCCCCGACCAGCAGCGACTCGCTGATCGGCTCCAGCGCGGCCGCCAGCCGTCCCGCGGCCGCCTCCGCGGCCGCGTGCCCGATCACCGTGCAGAGCGGCTGCTCGACCTCCCGGGCCAGCTGGACGACCCGGCTCAGGGCCCGCTCCTGGGTGCGAACCCGCTCCAGGAGGCTGACCTCCCCCTCCTCCAGGGTGAGCACCGGCTTGACCTGGAGGAGGGAGCCCACCAGCGCCCCGGCCCGGCCGATGCGGCCCCCACGGTGGAGGTACTCGAGCGTGCCCACGACGAAGTACACCCGCATCGCCTCCTGGATGGGCCGCAGCTCGGCCACCACGCGGTCGGGGTCGGCCCCTTCCTTGAGCATGCGGCTGGCCGCCAGCACCACCAGGGCCAGGGGCAGGGAGACCATGCCGGTGTCGACGACCCGGACCCGGTCGCGGCCGACCAGCTCGGCCCCCTGGAGGGCGGCTGCGTAGGTCCCGCTCAGCTTGCTGGAGAGGTGGAGGGAGAGCACTCGGGCATGCGTGGCCAGGGCCTGCTCGTAGACCGCCGCGAACTGCCCCGGCGAGGGCTGGGAGGTGGTGGCCGGGGCGCTCGAGGTGGCGAGCTGGCGGTAGAAGGCCTCGGGGGTGATGTCGACGCCGTCCCGGTAGCTCCGCCCCTCGAGCGTCACCGTGAGCGGGACCACGATGATGTCGTGGGCACGGGCCAGATCCGGGGGAAGGTCGCAGGTGGAGTCGGTCACGAGGGCGACGGGGGGCTGGCTCATGGGTTCCACGAAGATACCAGCGCGCCTCCGCCGCCCTCCTCGGCGGTTGCCGCTGGACGATCGGGCGAGGTGGCTAGCTCTTCGAGCCCCGGCCGGGCGCGCCCGGCTCGTCCGGCAGGTCGGGCAGATTCAGGCTGTTGACCAGGTTCCGAAACACCGCCAGCCGGTCCTCGTCCAACTTCTCGCCGCGCTCGCCCCGGGGAGCCTCGTCCTCGTCGTCCTTCTCCGGCACCACCCCTGCCCGATCCAGCACCTCGGCCGCCACGTAGATGGGGCACTCGAAGCGAACCGCCAAGGCGATCGCGTCGCTGGGCCGGGAGTCGATGTCGATCTCCCGTCCGTTCTGCCGCAGGTGCAGCCGAGCGAAGAAGACCTCCTCGCTCAGGGACGTCACCACGATCTTGCTCACCGAGATGCCCAGCTCGCCGAAGGTCGTCGCCATGAGATCGTGCGTGACCGGCCGCTCCGGGCTCATCCCCTGGATCTTCATGGCGATCGCGTTCGCCTCGAAGCCGCCGATCCAGATCGGCAGGTAGCGATCGGCGTGCTTCTCCTTCAGGATGACCACATGCTGGTTGGTGGGCAGGTGGACCCGGATGCTGTCGACGGTGACCTCGATCAGATCGTCCGTTTCAACGCCTCCTCGCACCCTAGTCTAACGAGGGGCCGCGTCAGCGGGCCGATCCGATGTCCCAAATCGTGGCCTGGGCCGTGAGCGTCCCCGGCCACGGTCGCGGCGCGGCCCGCGCCCGCGCCCGGGGAGAGGCGAGCCGCCCCGCGACGGTGGCGTGCCTGGGGGAGAATTGAGCGCATGGCGAAGGGCCCCCGCGAGCGGCTGATCCTGATCGACGCCCATAGCCTGATCTATCGCGCCTTCTTCGCCCTGCCCCCGATGAGCACCTCGGGCGGGCTCATCACCAACGCCGTCTACGGCTTCACCTCCATGTTGGCGATCGTGCTCGCCGGTCGGCCGGCGTACGCGGTCGCGGCCATGGACGTGGGCAAGCCGACCTTCCGGATGGCGGAGTACGCCGCCTACAAGGAAGGGCGCCGGGCCATGCCCGACGACCTGCGGCCCCAGGTGCCGCTCGTGGCCGAGGTGCTGGAGGCCCTCGCCATCCCCGTCGTGGGCGTGGAGGGGTACGAGGCCGACGACGTCATCGGCACCCTGGCCCGGCAGGCCGAGGCCCGAGGCCTGGCGGTCACGATCGTGAGCGGGGACCTGGACTGCCTGCAGCTGGTCGGCGAGCAGGTGGAGGCGCTGGTGCCGCGGCGGGGCATCACCGACACCGTCGTCTACGGCCCCGACCAGGTCCGCCAGCGCTACGGTCTGGAGCCGCGCCAGCTGGTCGACTTCAAGGCGTTGCGCGGCGACACCTCCGACAACATCCCCGGGGTGCCGGGGGTGGGGGAGAAGACCGCGGCCCAGCTGGTGCAGCGGTTCGGCTCCGTGGAGGCCCTGCTGGAGGGGCTGGGCGAGCTGCCGGAGGGCCGGCTCCGGCGGTCGTTGGAGGCGGCGGCGGAGCAGATCCGCCTCAACAAGCGCATGGTCACCATCCGGACCGACGTCCCGGTCGAGCTCGACCTGGAGCGCGCCCGCTGGCTGCGCTACGACCCCGAGCGGCTGCGGGCCGTCTTCGACCGGCTGGAGTTCCGCCAGCTCCTGGCCCGCATCCCGCCCCCGGACGCGGTGCCCATCCAGGGCCGCCTGGCGCTGGAGCCGGTGGACGAGCCGAGCACGGTGGCCGTGGTCGACGAGGGGCGTCTCGCTGAGGTGAGGGCGGCCATCCAGGGCGAGGCGGCGGTGGCGGTGTTCGGGCTCTGGGACGGCAGCCCCCGCAACGGCGTCCAGGTGGGGCTCGCCCTGGCGGCGGGGGACCGTGCCTGGTACGTGCCGGCGGCGCTGGCCGCGCAGCTGGGCGAGCCGCTTGCCGGCCGGCCCCTCCTGGCCCACGACGTGAAGGAGATGGAGCTGGCCCTGCGCTCGCTCCACCCCGGCGGGCGCCAGTGGCGGTTCAGCACCTTCCTGGCCGCCTACCTCCTCGGCCAGGGGGCCCGCGACCCCCGGCTCGAGGACCTGGCCCGGGAGCTCCTGGGCCTGCGCCTGATGCCGGCCGACCAGCTCCTCGGCAGCGGTCGGAGGGCCCGCCTCCCCTCCCAGTGCCCGCTGCAGGAGTGCGCCGAGTTCGCCGGCGGCCGAGCTCAGGCCGTCCTCCGCCTGGAGCCGCGCCTTGGGGCCGAGATGAGGAACGTGGGGGTCGAGCGACTCTTCCGCGAGGTCGAGCTGCCCCTCGCCACCGTGCTGGCGGAGATGGAGGTGGAGGGGGTGGCGATCGACGTCCCCTACCTGCGCGCCATGCAGGTCGAGCTCCAGGGGCAACTGTCGGCCCTCGAGGCCCGGGCGACCGAGCTGGTGGGGCGTCCGGTCAACCTCAACGCCCCCCAGCAGCTGGCCAGGCTGCTCTTCGAGGACCTCAAGCTGCCGGCGGGCAAGCGGACCAAGACCGGGTACTCCACCGACGCCGACACCCTGGAGGCGCTGCGCGACCAGCATCCGGTGGTCCCCCTGATCCTGGAGTACCGGCAGCTCAGCAAGCTCAAGTCGACCTACGTCGACGCCTTGCCGGAGCTGGTCGACCCGGCCACGGGGCGCGTCCACACCACCTTCGGCCAGGCCTCGACCGCGACCGGTCGGTTGAGCTCCTCCAACCCCAACCTGATGAACATCCCCATCCGCAGCGAGCTGGGGCAGCGCATCCGCCGCGCCTTTCGGGCGGGGCGCTCGGGGCACCTCCTGTTCTCGGCCGACTACTCTCAGATCGAGCTCCGCGTCGCCGCCCACCTGAGCCGGGACCCGCAGCTACTGGCCGCCTTCGCGGCCGGGCACGACATCCACACCGCCACCGCGGCCAAGGTCTTCAAGGTCCCCATGGATCAGGTCGACGCCAACCAGCGCCGCCTGGCCAAGGTCGCCAACTTCGGCTCCATCTACGGGCAGGGCGAGTACGGGCTCTCGCAGCAGATGGGCATCTCAGGCGAGGAGGCGCGGGCCTTCCTGCAGGAGTACTGGGGCACCTACCCCCGGCTCAAGGAGTGGCTGGACGAGGTCCGGGCCCAGGCCCGCGAGACCGGCCTCGTGGTGAGCGCCACAGGGCGTCGCCGAGCCATCCCCGACCTCCGCTCGCCCAACTACCAGCTCCGCCAGGCGGCGGAGCGGATGGCGGTCAACTTCCCGGTCCAGTCCCTGGCCGCCGACATCATCAAGATCGCCATGGTCAACCTCCATCGGGAGATGCGCGAGGCCGGTCTGCGGGGGCGCCTGCTGCTCCAGGTGCACGACGAGCTGGTGTTCGAGATCCCCGAGGCCGAGCTCGACGTGTTCGCCGAGATGGTGCCCCGGGTGATGGTCGACGCCTACCAGCTCGCCCCCGGGCTGGAGGTGGAGGCCAAGGTGGGGCCCAACTGGGCCGACATGCGCCGGCTGGCGACGGTGAGCGCGTGAGGCCGGGGCCGGTCGGGTCCCGGTGACGCTCTGGGTCGGCCGATGCCGGAGCTGCCCGAGGTCGAGACCATCGCCGCCCAGCTGCGCCCTCGGCTGGTGGGCCGGGCCATCGTCGCCTGCCACCTGCGGGCCCCGGTGATGGTGCGCCACCCGCGCCCGGAGGACTTCGCCCGCCGGCTGGCCGGGCATCGGATCGAGGCGGTGGGGCGCAGGGGCAAGTACCTGCTCCATCGCCTGTCAGGGGGCGACGGCGAGCTGCTGGTGGTGCACCTGGGCATGACCGGCGGCTGGACGTGCGTGGCCGCGGAGGCCCCCGAGCCCACCCACCTGCACCTCGTCCTGGAGCTCGACGACGGCTGCCAGCTCCGCTATCGCGACCCCCGTCGCTTCGGCCGCCTGCTGCTCGGCACCGAGGCCGAGCTGGTGGCGGCCGGCGCGCTGCCCCGCCTGGGCCCGGAGCCGTTGGACCCGAGCTTCACGCCCGCGGAGCTCCACCGCTCCCTGCGTGGCCGCCGGGCCCCGCTGAAGACCTTGCTCCTCGACCAGCGCCTGGTGGCCGGGCTGGGCAACATCTACGTCGACGAGGCCTGCTTCCGAGCCCGGCTGCGCCCCGACCGCCCGGGCGGGCGCGTGAGTCGGGCCGCGGCGACGAGGCTGCATGCCGCCATCAGGGAGGTCCTCCGGGAGGCGATCGCCAACGGCGGCAGCTCGGTGGACGACTACCGCGACGCCCGGGGCGAGCCTGGCCGTCACCAGGAGCGTCTCCTCGTCTATGGCCGTGGCGGCCATCCCTGCGCCCGCTGCGGCCGCCGGCTGGCGGCGATCCGGCTGGCCGGGCGGAGCACCGTCTTCTGCCCGACGTGCCAGCGGTGAGCGGTCGCCCGAGGTGGCCGCTGGCGGCGATGGGCGCCTGCGGCCTCGCCTTCATCGCCTACACCCAGGCGGTGACGCTGGGCCTGGTGCGCGGGCTCGACCTCGAGGTGGCCCACCTCGCAGCCTCGCTCTGGCGCCCCCAGGTCGGGGTCGTGGCCGCGGCGGTGGCCCTCCTCGGCGGGCCGGAGGTGACCGGGGCGCTGACGCTGGCGATGGCGCTGCTCCTGGTCCGCGCCGGGCGTCCCCGGGCCGTCTGGGCGCTGCTGGCGTTGCCCATCGTGGTGGCGCTCGAGTTGGTCTACAAGCGGGCCATCTTCCATCCGCCCCCGCTCAGGTTTGCGCACACTGATGGACCGAGTCTCGTAACGATTTTCGCGGCTAACACGCTGACATTGGGTGGGAGCTACCCCAGTGGTCACATCATGCGCGCGATCTTGGTCTATGGTTGTGGAGCCTATTTGATCCGATGGCTGGGGCCGTGGATGCAGATGCGGCGGGCGGCATGGCCGGTGATGGTGTCCATCGTTGGGGCGGTGGCTCTGGATCGTATCTATCTCAACGTGCACTGGCAGTCGGACGTGGTCGGAGGTCTCCTGCTGGGTGGGGCCGCGCTCGCGGGCGCGGTGGCCTGGCTGGACACGCTTCGGGCCGTCGAGCGGTAATCCCATACGAGAGCGTCAACGAGGTCGGGTCCCCTGAGCACTTCTGAACTGACTCCCCGAGACAAGACCTCCACGACCCCCGGCAACGAGGAGACGGGCGAGGCCCGCCGGGAGTCGGAGGCGGAGGTGACCGTGCCCAAGAGTCCCGAGGGGGCAGGTCAGGAGGCGCCGCCGCAGCGCCTCCCGGCCCCACCAGCGGCCCCTTCCCCCTCGTCGCCACCGGGGCCGTCGGGGGCGCCCCCGCAGCCCCCGGCTCGCCCCGACGCCGCGGTCGAGCCGAGGCCGGAGCCAGCCCCGCCCCCGGGGCCGGAGCCCGCCTCCGGGCAGGGCCCGGCCGGCCCGTCCCGTACGCCCTCGGCGCCGTCGGGGCCGGGGGCCGGCATCGGCGCGCCGCCCCCCGGGGGGGCGCCGCGGGCGGGCGCGGGCGCCCCCGGGGGGCCGGCTCGGGTCTCCCCGCCCCCCTCGCCGCCGTCGCCTCCCTCCCGGCCGGCTTCGGCGCCCGCAGGGACGCGGGTGGGCCCTGCGGGCGGTGCCCCGCCCCGGGGGCCGGCTGAGCCGAGGCCGGGTGGGGTGCCCCAACCGCCGGCCCCGCCCGGGCCGCGCCTCCCCGGGGCCCAGCCCGGGGCCCCCCCGCGCGCTGACGCGCCGTCGCCGGGGAGGGAAGGACCGGCCGCCCCGGTCGGGGAGCGGCCGCCGGCGGGACCGCGACCACCGACCTTCTCCCCTGGCCCCGGCGGGGCGGGCCCCCGGCCCCCGGCCCCACGGCCGCCGGTCCCGCCGAGCCCCGGCCTCCGCCCCGGCGCTGCCCCTCCCAGGCCAGCCCCGGCCACGCCGGGCGCCCCGGTCCCCACGACCCCCACGCACCTCCCCGAGCCGGAGGCGGCCCCCAGCCGCCCCATGCCGGCCGCCTCACCGCTGGGCGGGGAGGCGTGGGACCTGCTCGGCCAGCCGATCGGGTTGCGGGCGGACAACGTGGGGCGGGTGTTCAAGTCTGGCGACGTGGCCGTGACCGCGCTTGACGGGGTCTCCTTCGAGGTCGCGCCGGGCGAGTTCGTGGCCATCACCGGTCCCTCCGGCTGTGGGAAGTCCACCCTCCTGGCCCTGCTGGGCGGCCTCGACCGACCCACGACCGGTCGTATCTACGCCGCCGGCCAGGCCCTCGATCAGATCAGCCAGTCGCAGCTGGACGACTACCGCCTCCAGCGGGTGGGGACCATCTTCCAGACCTTCAACCTGGTGCCCTCGCTCAGCGCCGAGGACAACGTGGCCCTCCCCATGGTGCTGGCGGGGGTGCCCCCCGAGGAGCGCAAGCAACGGTCGCGCCGGCTGCTCGAGCTGGTCGGCCTCGGCCATCGGGCTCGGCTGCGACCGGGTCGGCTGTCCGGCGGCGAGCAGCAGCGGGTGGCGGTGGCCCGGGCGCTGGCCAACCGGCCCGGGCTGATCCTCGCCGACGAGCCGACGGGCAACCTCGACTCCACTCGGGGGGCCGAGGTGCTGGACCTGCTCCAGGAGCTGAACCGCCAGGGCGCCACCGTGGTCCTGGTCACGCACGATCCCGAGGTGGCCAGGCGGGCCGATCGTGCCATCCGGCTTCGAGACGGCCGGGTGGTGCCCGGGAGCGTGCAGGCCACGCGGCGGACCGGGCGGGCGCCGGAGCAGCTCGACCAGCCCCGCCGGCTGTCCCGGGGCGACGCCCTCAAGCTCGGCCTGGCCAGCACCGGGCGCCGGCCGCTGCGCACGGCCATCACCGCCGCCGGGGTGGCCATCGGCATCAGCGTGATGAGCCTCATCCTCTCCCTGGCCTCGGGCCTGCAGCAGCAGGTGGTCAACACCGTGTCCGGGGACGTCCAGCTGCAGGCGGTGCAGATCCAGGGTTCGCTGCCGGGCACCCCGGCCAAGGCCATGGACGCGGAGACCCTGGCCACCCTGGACGGCCTGGACGACGTCAAGGTCGGCTGGGGGCAGTCGATCGTCGGCGGCACGCTCGCCCCGGTCGGGAACCCCGGGGCGGGGGCCCTGGCCGTCGTCACCAACCTGCCCCCCCAGCGGTCGGGCACGCCCTCCCCCAGCATCCTCGCCGCCGGCTCCCTCCCCTCCGACGACGAGGCCTCCCAGATCGTCATCACGGAGCAGCAGGCCCAGCGCTTCGGCTGGACGCCGCAGCAGGCGATCGGCAAGGCGGTGCTGTTCACCGGCCAGTACCCGGGACCACCCAGCGGGAGGCCGGGGCCCAGGCCCATGCCGCTGGCGCTGACGGTGGTCGGGGTGGCACGGGGGGAGCCGGCCGGCGATCCCTCCTGGAGCCTCATCCCCTACGAGCTGGCCAATCGTTACTCGGCTGACATCACCGCCGCCAACCACTGGGACAAGCAGCCCTACACCAGCATCACCCTGCTCGCCGACTCGCTCCAGCACGTGGATCAGCTCCGCAGCGAGGTGCAGGGCATGGGCTTCCAGGCGGTGACGGCGAACGACGAGCTGCGCCAGTTCGCTGAGCGGCTCGGCTACGTCGAGCTGGCGCTGGCCGGGCTGGCCATCATCGCGCTGGCGGTGGCGGCCCTCGGCATCACGAACACCATGTTCTCGGCGGTGGTCGAGCGGACACGCGAGATCGGGGTGTTCAAGGCCTTGGGCGCCCGGGCCCGTGACCTCTCCTTGATCTTCGTCACCGAGGCGGCCCTGATCGGGGTGGCCGGCGGCCTGGTGGGCATCGCGGTCTCGGCGCTGCTGGCCCAGCTCGGTAACCAGGTGATCGAGCAGATCGCTCGGGGGCAGGGGGCGGTCGGGAGCGCCTTGGACCTGTTCCACCTCTCGCTCTCCACGGCCGTGATCGGCCTCGTCCTGGCGGTGGCGGTGAGCGCGGTCAGCGGGCTGCTGCCCGCGCTCCGGGCCTCGCGCCTGGACCCGGTCCAGGCCCTGCGGTACGAGTGACCGTCCGGGCGGGGCGCCCCGCCCGGACGTCACGTTGACAGACGAATTTGGAGGGCGTCACCGGCGGGGCGGCGCCTGGGGGTGCCCTCCGCCCCGGGTGGCCTCCCCAGGAGCGGGTAAGATCATCTCGACCCGGCGGCAAGGGAAGCCGGTGAGGCCCGACGAGGGCCGGGGCCTTGGGCCGATTCCGGCGCTGTCGCGCAACTGTGAGCGGGGAGCCCCCGCCAGGAGCCACTGGAGCCATCGCTCTGGGAAGGCGGCGGTCGGGCGAGGATCCGCGAGCCAGGAGACCTGACCGTCGGGGATGCGAGCCCCGTCCGCGCGGGATCGGTGGGGGGTGCCTCTGGGACGGCCGGGCCCCTCCGAGGGGGCTCCCCGTGAGCGGCCTCATGGGGGCGCCCGCCGGACGGGGGTGGGAGGGCCGCCAGAGGAGGCATTCGTGCGTCAGTGCATCCGGTTCGGGGCCAGCGCGTCACTGGCCCTCGTCCTCTCCGTCGTCGCCGCCTGCGGGGGCTCGGGGGGCCACCCCACCGCCAGCCCTGGCTCCGCGGGATGCCCGGCCGCGCCCCACCACGCCTACGTGGTGGTCCAGCACCTCTCGGGGGGCGTGCTCCAGCGCTGCGTCGGCTTCGGCGGGTCGACCATCGACGGCGATCAGCTCATGGCGCGGAGCGGGATCGAGTACCAGACCCAGACCTTCAGCGGCCTGGGCAAGGCCGTGTGCCAGATCGACCGCGAGCCCGCCCACTTCTCGACCTGCTTCCCCAAGGACCAGCCCTACTGGGCCCTGTACGAGTCGAGGCACGGTGGGCCCTGGATCACGCCCTCCACCGGCTACGCCACGCTGGTGCTGGGCGACGGCGACGCGTTGGGATGGAGGTACCAGCCCGCCAGCGGCTCGCCGGCGCCCCCACCCCTGCCGCGACGGGGACGCTGAGCCGGGTGCGCGCCCGCGCCGTCCTGGCCTGGTCGGCTGCCTGCCTGGTGATCGTGCTCTCCACCACCAACCCGGCCTACCGCGGCCTGGTGCTGGCGGCGGCGGTCGCGGTCGTGGTCGCCGGCGTCGGTCTGACCCGAGCGCGGCCGCTGCTGGTCGCGGCCGCCACCCTGGCCGCCTCCACGGCGGTGCTGAACCTGGTGTCGGCGCACGTCGGCGCCGACGTCCTGGTCGCCCTGCCCGCCTGGCTCCCCGCCATCGGCGGTCCCTACACCGCCGAGGCCCTGGTCTACGGCCTGAGCGCGGGCATCACCCTGGCGACAGCCCTGCTGGCGGTGGCCCCGATCTCGCTCCTGCTCGAGCCCTCCGAGGTGGTCGACGCCCTGCCCGGAGCGCTGGCCCGGACCGGGGCTGCGGTCGCTGCCGCCCTCAACCTGGTCCCCAGCCTGGCCGCCAGCTTCACGGCGGTGGTGGAGGCGCAGCGCCTGCGCGGCTGGCGGCCCCGGGGCCCAGCCGCCTGGGCGGCGGTGGTGGTGCCGGTGGTGCTGAGCGCGATCGAGGACTCCATCCAGCTGGCCGAGGCGATGGAGGCGCGTGCCTTCGGCAGCGGGCCCAGGACACGCTTGCGGGGGCCCGGCCTCGGCTGGGAGGATCGCCTGGTGGTCGGGGCCGCCGCGGCGGCGGTGGCCCTCTTCCTGGCCGCCCGGGCGCTCGGCGAGGTGGCCGAGTGGGACCCCTACCCCTTCCTGAGCCCGCCCTCGCTGGCGCCGGTGCCCGCCGTCGCTTGCCTGGCGCTGGCGCTTCCCAGCTGGCCATGGCGCTCGCGCGCGTCGACCGCCTGACCTACTGGTACCCGGGGGCCGACCGGCCGGCGCTCGCCGGCGTCGAGCTGGAGATCGAGGCTGGCCTGACCGTGGTCGCCGGGCCCTCGGGAGGGGGGAAGTCGACCTTGCTTCGCCTCTTCAACGGTCTCGTGCCCCACTTCCACGGCGGCCGCTTGGCCGGCCGGGCCGTGGTGGCTGGCCTCGACGTGGCGAGCACGCCCACCCGACGCCTGGCCAGGGAGGTCGGGTTCGTCTTCCAGGACCCCGAGCTCCAGACCGTGCGTGGCCTGGTCGCGCAGGAGGTCGCCTTTGGACCCGAGAACCTGGCCGTGCCCGAGCGCGACCTGCCCGGGCGGGTCGACGAGGCCCTGGAGGCGGTGGGCATGGGGGCGCTGCGCGAGCGCAGGGTCCGCACCCTGAGCGGAGGTGAGCGGCAACGTCTGGCCCTGGCCGCCGCCCTGGCGGTGCGGCCCCGCCTGGTCGTGCTCGACGAGCCCACCTCCCAGCTCGACCGTGACGGCTCACGTCGGCTGGTGGCGATCTGCCGGGATCTGGCCCGCGGTGGCCGGGCGGTGGTGGTGGCCGAGCACCGTCTGGAGTCACTGCTGCCGGCGGCCCGGCGGGTGGTCTTGGTCGAGGGCGGCCGGGTCACGGTGCACCACGATCCCCGGGCGGCCGCCGCCGGGCTGCCCAGCCCGCCCGCCATCGTGCGCCTCGGCCTCCAGCTGGGCTGGAGCCCGTTGCCCCTGACGCCCGAGGAGGCGCCGCCGCTCCGCCTCCGGGCCGGGGGTGGGGAACCCTCCCGCTCGCCGGGACCGGAGGGGTGGGCGCTCCGCGAGGTCAGCGTCGGCCCTGCCGGGCGAGCTGTCCTGGAGGGGGTGGACCTGGCCGGCGGCGCTGGAGAGGTGGTGGTGCTGATGGGGCCCAACGGCGGCGGCAAGAGCACCCTCCTCCGGCTGCTGGCCGGTGCCCTTCGTCCGCTGGCGGGGCGGGTTGAGCGCCGGCCGGGACGGGTCGCCTACCTGCCCCAGAACCCGACCGTGCTCCTGCATCGGCCCACGGTGCGGGACGAGGTTCGCTTCACCCTGGAGCGGGCCGGCGACCCCGAGCCGCCCGAGGTCATCCTGGAGCGCCTGGGCTTGCTGGAGGTGGCGGGGAGCTACCCTCGAGACCTCTCCACCGGGCAGCGCCAGCGGGCGGCCCTCGCCGCCGTGTTGCCTGGCTCGCCCGCCCTGGCCCTCCTGGACGAGCCCACCCGGGGCATGGACGGGGAGGCGCGAGCCGCCCTCCGTGCCCTGCTGGCCGAGCTGAGGGGGCGGGGGACGGCGATCGTGCTGGCCACCCACGACGCCGACCTCGCGGCCGAGGTCGGTGACCGGGTGGTCAGGGTGGGGGAGGGGGTGGCCAGGGACCTGGGCCCGCCTGCCCTCGCCCTCTCCGGCGATGCCGAGTTCGCCACCCAGATCGGTCAGCTCTGCCCGGGGGGGCCGGTCACGGTGGAGGGGGTGCTGCAGCGCTGGGCTGCGGCCGCGCCAGCGGAGAGGGCCGGGGGATGACCACCCGAGGGAGGCGGCGCTGGCTGCCCGAGGCCCCGCCCGCAGTCCCCCTGGCGGCGGTCTCCCTGCCCGGGATGGGCCTGTTCGTCTGGCCGTTCGTCGTCCCCGGCGGGGTGCCCGACGCCCCCGCCCTGGCCCTGTCCTTGGCGGCGGCCCTGGGCCTCCTCCTGGTCGAGCTCGGCGCCCGCCGCCTCGATGCCCGGCGGCTGGCGCTGCTGGCCGTCCTGGCCGCGGTCGACACTGGCCTGCGGCTTGCGGTCGTGACCGGGATCGGAGGCTTCAGCCCCATCTTCTTCCTGGTCCTGTGCTCCGGGTTCGTCCTCGGCCCCTCCTATGGGTTCCTGGTGGGCGCCGACTCCATCCTGGTCTCGGCGCTGGGCGAGGGTGGGGTGGGGCCCTGGCTGCCCTACCAGGTGTTCGCCACTGGCTGGGTCGGGGCCTGGGCGGGGCTGGCCGGCCTGGCCTGGGGACGGGCGGTCGGGATGGGTCGACCGGGAGCCGGGGGGGCGGGCCGGCAGGTCTCGCGCGGCGCCGTCCTGGTCCTGGCCGTCGTCGGCCTCCTCAGCGGCTGGGCCTTCGGGGCGCTGATGGACGTCCAGACCTGGGTCGCCGGCTACGGCGGCAACCCCACCCTGGGCTGGAGCCCGGGGCTGTCGCCGGCGGGCGCGCTCTCCCACTTCGCCCGCTTCTACCTGGTCACCTCGCTCGTGTACGACAGCTTTCGGGCGGTGGGCAACCTGCTCATGGTCCTCCTGCTCGGCCCTCCCGTCCTCGCCGCCCTCTCTCGCCTCCGTTCCCGGCTAAGCTTCGAGGTGGTGAAAGAGTGATGCAGGCGTCCACCTATCCCCTCGTCGATGCCGACGAGGCCCTGGCCGTGGTCCTGGAGCGCACGCCGGTGCTGGCGGCGGAGGAAGTGCCCCTCGCCCAGGCCTGGGGACGGGTCCTGGCCGAGGACCTGGTCGCGACCTACCAGCTTCCCCCCTTCCCGGCCAGCGCCGTCGACGGCTACGCCATCCGGGCGGCCGACGGAGGCGGGCGCCTCCGGGTGGCGGGCGAGTCGGCCGCGGGACGGCCGTTCCCCGGCCCGTTGCCCGAGCGCGCTGCCGTCCGCATCCTCACCGGCGCCGTGGTCCCGCCAGGGGCGGACAGCGTGGTCATGGTCGAGGAGACCCGGGAGGAGGGCGGGGAGGTGCTGGTGCCAGAAGGCTTCCCGGCCGGACGCAACCTCCACCGACCGGGCGAGGACCTCCGCCCCGGCGAGCTGGTCGCGCCCCGCGGGGAGCCGCTCGGACCGGCCGAGCTGGGGCTGGCGGCGGCGCTGGGGATCTCGCGACTGCGGGTCCACCGCCGGCCGCGGGCAGCGCTGCTCTCCACCGGCGATGAGCTGGTGGAGGTGGGGGAGACCCCCGGGCCGGGCCAAATCGTGGACTCCAACCGTTGGGCGTTGCTGGCGGCGTTGCGCGAGGCCGGGGCGGAGGTCACCGTGCTCGGGATCGCGCCCGACGACCCGGAGGCGCTGCGGCGGCTGGTGGTCGAGGCGCTCCGCGACCACGACCTGCTCGTGACCTCGGGTGGGGTCTCGGTCGGCACCCGCGACCTGGTCAAACCCCTGCTCGAGTCCCTGGGCCAGGTTCACCTGGGCCGGGTCAAGCTGAAGCCGGGCAAGCCCTTCACCTTCGCCACCCTCCCCGAGGGACGCTTGGCTTTCGGGCTGCCGGGCTTCCCGGTCTCCTCCCTGGTCACCTTCGAGGTCTTCGTGCGCCCGGCGCTGCGCAAGCTGCAGGGCTACCGTCAGCTACACCGGCCGACCCTGCCGGTTCGTCTCGGCTTCGCCGCCGGGGCGAGCGGCGACCGGACCGAGTACCAGCGGGTGACCCTGCGACGGGTGGGCGGCGAGCTGGTGGCGGAGACCACCGGCTCCCAGTCCTCGTCCCGCCTCATGTCCCTGGTCGGGGCCCATGCCCTCATCCGGGTCCCACCCGGGGATCGAGGGCTCCCGGCGGGGACCGTGGTGGAGGCGCTCATCCTCTCCCTGCCCGGCTGAGGCCGGGGATGGCAGGGGCCTATGCCCTGCTCTGGTCGGGCGGGAAGGACAGCGCCCTGGCCCTGGACCGTGCCCGACGGGCGGGCATGGAGGTCGGCTGCCTGCTCACCCTCTACGACGCGGCCACCGACCGGGTGCGCTTCCACGGGACGCAGGTGTCGATGCTCCGTGCCCAGGCCGAGGCGGTCGGGGTCGAGCTGCGGGCCGTCCCCACCTCCTGGGAGGAGATGGACGGGCGGCTGCGGGCTGAGCTGGTCGGGCTCCGGGAGATGGGCTTCGCCGGGGTGGTGCTGGGCGACATCCACCTGGCCGACGTGCGGGCCTGGTACGAGGAACGGGTCCGGGGGGCGGGCCTGGAGCACGTGGAGCCGCTCTGGGGCGAGCCGCCGGCCGCCCTCCTGGCCGAGTTCGTCGAGACCGGCGGCCGGGCGGTGGTCACCTGCGTCGAGCTGGCCCGGCTGGACGAGGCCTGGTTGGGGCGGATCATCGACCCTGACTTCGCCCGCGACATCGCCGGCCAGGCCGTGGACCCGTGCGGGGAGCGCGGCGAGTACCACTCCTTCGCCTTCGCCGGTCCCGCCTTCCGTGCCCCGGTGCCCTGGAGGCCGGGGCCCCGACGGAGCGATGGCCGTTTCGTCCAGCTCGACCTGCTCCCCGAGGGGCGACGCTGAGAGGGCAGTCGGTGGGGAGGGGCGGCCTGGCCGAGGGGCGTGATCGAGGCGGGAAGTCGGCCGGCATCGCCCGCCGCTGGGTGCCCTCCTTGACCAGGTGGCGGATCGCGTCTACGACATCCCGGCGGCAATGCCCCGCCGGGCGGCCGCCCCGGCCCTGCTGCAACCCGGGCTCGGGCAGCGTGGGCTCGGTGACCGCCCGCCCCGCGTCGCTCATGTCCAAGGGGTAGCCCGGCCCCCGGCCGCTGTGGCCGATCCCGCCCGGGCAGCACCGGCACCGCACCCATCGCCGCTGGCGGCGGTCATGGCCCGGCGTATGACCTGAGCCCGCGCGGCTCCCCCTGGGTTCCTGGTCGTCACCAATCGGGATCATGGGGCCCGCGCCCCCACCGGCGCCAGCGACACGCCGACGTGTGGGGCGGCCCACCCACACGCGGCCCACCGCTCCCGCTCACCGGCCAGAGTTCAACCGGCCCCCGCGCTTCCGACGGGGAGCCCTTTCGTGGGCAACCTCGTCAGGGGGGTGCCGTCCCATGGGACGATCGCTCCATTCAGCGGCAACGGCAGGAGAGGCACGTCATCGCCATGCCTCCCCTGCCGGCCTGCATCAACGGTTGGTCAGGTCCAGGCGGTCGTCGAACCGCCAGTTCTCCTCGGCCTCCCAGACCGCGTGGAGCAGCTCCTCGTAGGCATCCTGGGCGCTGGGACCGCACCGAGCCTCTACCAACCTCCGGCCGGGCTCCGGCCCGCCGGGGGTCGCCGTGGTCGGGCGAGCGGAGCACTGAGCTTCACGAGTGGTCCGGTGCACGTAGCCGAGTTGAGGACGTACGCATACGCACTCGACCTCCAGCCCGCAGTGGACGCAGTACTCCCGACCGTGCGCCGCTTGCTCCCACCCGAGCGTCCGGCCTCCGCTCATGCCGCCACCTCGGAGACCGACCAGAAGACGCCCCCTGGGGATCTCGGGGCGTGCCGGTCGGGCCTCTCGGAGGTCGTCGGTGGGCCCATGCGAGAGAGCCGCCGGGCGACGGCGAAGCCCGGCCCGGCGCGATCAGCGCGAACCAAGCCACGCGGGGTGACGTGCCCCCGCTCGAGGATCAGCCATCCCCCGGCGACCGTGGTCGCCTCGTCCCACCGCTGGCCCAAAGAGGGCTCATGCCGGCCCGTTTCGGCGTGGAGATCACGGGTCCCGTGGCCGGTCGGCGGGCAGGCCCCGGTCGGAGGATGGCGCCTGACAGCGGCCGGATCGGCCTCGCGCCTCTCCTCGACCCGGCGAACCGGTGAGCCCCTGGCGACGTCGACGGGGATAGCCCCAACCCGGTGGGTCTCGCCCGGTCGGCCGGGGTGGTGGCCAACGGCGTAGGGGGCGTGGAACGATTCGGTTTGGGCGTCGCGATGCGACCTCCTGCCCAGGTATCCGTGGGCAGCGCCCGGAACCTCGAGGTTGCAGGTCGTGCCGACCTTGAAGAAGCCGGGCTCGCAGTTCCGGTAGAGGCCACAGGAGATCATGAAGGGCATGGTCACCCGCTCCTCCCTGAAGATCGCGGGCCCCCCGGACCTGGCCCTCCTGGGGGTGCCCATGGGGCCCGCACCGACGACCAACCCGGGCTGGGCAGCGTGAACCTCGTACCGGAGAGGCCGCTGCCGCACGACGCCGATGACGGCACCCGCACGACGGTGTCCATCGGCTCCTCGATCCCGGGGGCGTGGATGCCCTCGAGCGCAACCCTCTTCGGGTCCTCGGGTTGCACCTGTCGGCATGCCCACCAAGCGATGCATCGGTCGAATCGACATCGGAAATCTTGAAAACCAAAAGACCGACGGCCTATTTCGGCAGGGTCGATCGCACGGAGGCTGCCCGTCGCCCGAGGGCCGTATCCCGCCGAGGAGCGGTAACGACCGCGGGACCGGCGGGGACACCGCTCTCCGGGGGCGGCCGGCCTCGCCGTGATGGCCGCGATCGTGGGCCCAATCATCGGCGTGTTCGCGCAGCCGAGCAGATGCGGCAGAGGCGACTGAACGTGATCTCGCTCGCGTGTGGCGGCGACGCCCGCACCGGCCCCCGGAGTGCCGCCTCGGCCGTCGGGCGGAGGCCACCTGGCGCATCCCGCCGGCGCTGCCTCCGAACGATCGCGATCGCCGTGAGCGGCCGGTCGGCAACCACCTAGCCCCGTGCGGCCACCGCTTCCCACTAGGACCTCGCGGTTGCGGGGAGCGCCCGAAGATCAGGTCGAGCCAACGAACGGTCGTCGGCGCGCGAGCAGCCAGACGTGTCGGTCGTCGGGATCGAAACGTGGCCGGGGCGATCGTCGCGAAGGTTGATACGCCCTGGGGCCTGCCTGCCGTCACCGCCGAGTGCCCCGGGGCGCGAAACCCGGGCCAAGCTCCCGACCTCCTCGCGGGGCGACCAGGGGACCCCCTCGGGTCCGATGGCGCGCCCGAGGACATCCACCCTGGAGGCGCGGTTCTCCTTTCAGCTCCTGGTTCGGATCCGAGAGGTGAGCGACGCCGTTGCCGCTGAGTAAGCGATCGTCTCATGCGGCACCCCTCACGGGGTTGCCCTCGCGGGCTTCGCGCTTCCCCGCCGCGTGCCCGAGAAGCCCGGGTCTCACCGGGGTCCCCACGAGGCCGGCCTGGGGACCCCATCGGAGCGTGCTCCGATGGGGAACCCTCGTGGGGCACCCCTCCGGGCCATCGTGCGGGAGCGCGGCCATCGCCCAGGCCCCCCGATGGACGGCGGCACGCCGGCCGTCGGGCCGGGCGCCGAGGCCGCTCAGGAGCTCGCTTCCGTCTCGGACCAGGTCCTCGTCGACCTCGGCGGGATCGACCCCCACCAGCCCCCCTCCCTGAGCGGCGAGTGCAGCTTCCACCTCCTCGGCCCCGAACCGCGCGAGGCGGTCCCGAGGCTCGACCACGATCGGGGTCACGGTCGGGTCACGCCGCAAGGCCAGGAACCTCCGACGCGTTCCGTTCAGCGCCGAGCCAACCTCGGTCAGAAGGCGCCCG
>DATGLL010000047.1:0-3722 GCA_035294145.1 Candidatus Dormiibacterota bacterium
TCCTTAACGGCACCGGACCGAGCGATCGGGTCCTGGGGGGCGGGACGAGTCCCGAGCTGAACCCAGGCGGGCTGAGCTCGGAGTCGGGCTCAACGGGGACCCAGAACGGCGGCAACCTCCCGCAGCGGCCGGGCTGCCGAATCTGGACCTACCAAGGCGGAACCTACTGGTCGTGCATGGGCGGTCCCTCCGGCCTGCCGGGAGATCCTGAGGGCTGAACGGGCATCGGCTTAGGTCAGGGGCCTGGGTACCTCTTCTCGGCCCATCCCCCCCGGCAGGGGGCGGAGTTGCGTTCCGGGAGCCGATCTACTCCAGGATGGGGATGCTGGTGGATCTGGCCGCGGTGATGGTGTCTACGATCCGAGGGCCTCGAGCGGTGAGGCTCAGGAGCGTCCGTGAGGGTGCCCATGCGAGCTGCAAGTTCCGCTCGCCGCTCGTGGTCGTCGACCCGTCGGTGGGAGGGGTGTGCAGTTAGGCGTGGCCCTCAACCTGGCAGGCAGGGCACAGCCCGCGAACCTCGACATGGTATGCCTCGACTCGGAATCCGGTCTCTAGCTGCAGGCGTTGGGTGGCCTGGCCCAGGTCGATCTCAACGTCGACAAGCTGGCCGCAGCTCCGGCAAGCTAGGTGATCGTGCCGATCAGTTCGAGGATCGAAGCGGCTGGCTCCTTCACCGAAGTCGAACGACTGGATGAGGCCGTGCTTGGCCAGCAGATGGAGGGTGTTGTAGACCGTCGCGTAAGCCAGTCGAGGTTCACGTCGACGCACTCGCATGAAGATCTCAGCCGCCCGTGGATGGCCACCGGCAGCCTGTACCTCTTCGAGGATGGCCCGTCGCTGCCGCGTCAGTCGGAAGGGGAAGTCGTTCGTGCTCACTGCCTTCACCTGGCCCGACGGCCGTCCACCGAGATGCCGCGAGGAACGGGGAGCCGCCTGGCAATCCGGTGGTCGCGCATGGCCGGGTGCTGGTGGGTCAACAGGACGAGATCGCTACGCGGCCGCCCGGTGCAGATCAACGCGAAGCCCGCCTCACGATCGGCATCGTAGAAGCGTCGGGAGGCTGACTGATCAACTTCTCCAGCCACTATCCTACACGCGCAGGTCGTGCACCAGCCCTGTTCGCAGAGGCTGGGCAGGTCGAGGCCGGCGGCGCGGGCCACGTCCAGGATGAACTCCTCGGCGCTGACCCGCACCACCGCCAGTCGACCGTCAGGGAGCCGGAGCTCCACTCGATAGCGGCGATCCGGCTGAGCGCTCAGGGGTTGTAGAAGGGACGGTTCTTGCTGAATGGTGCCTCACCCGGCTCACCGCGCCGGAAGTGACCCGAGGGCCTGGACACGCCATCGCGCTCTTTGCTCAAGAGCTCGATGAACCAAGCCTCGTGCTCGATCTCCTCGTTGAGGATCCGTGTCGCCAGCTCGTAGGTCCGCGGGTCCTTGCCCAACGTCAGATCGCAGATCTCACTCCAGGTCCGGATGGCGCAGCGCTCAGCCTCCAAGAGCACGGTCAGGATGTCAGCCGCCGAGGCGGGGCTGGTGGCATCCTGACCGTCGAGGCCCCAGCGCAGCTTGCCCCCATCTGTGTTGGGCAGGTAGGCGTCCGGGCAGGAGGCACGGTCGGCGAATTCCCGGATGTCGAAGGGGATGGTGCCCCCCAGTTCATAGATGCGGGGGACCATCAGCTCGAAGTGGGCGCGATCCTCAAGCCGAGCGTCCTCGCAGATCTCCTTGTAGTCCTCGTGGCCGGCAAGGAAGTTGCGGAGGATCGTGTAGTAGTAGTAGGTCGTGAACTCGGCTGCGGTGGCATCGATGAGCTTCTCGCGAAGCTCGGCGACGTTCACCCCCCGACGTTCCATCTGCTCGATGCCGACTCTCCGGGTGACGTCACCAGCCTTGACGGTCCCGGTGGCGTGAGGTTTCGTCTCCATGTGGCGCCTCCAGTGACGAAATTTAGACTAGATATTAAAAGCACCGTGGGGAGGGGGAGGTCAAGCCTGACCAAGCCTAAGGGTAGGTCTTATGTGGTGACCCTGGTAAGTCGCTTGCAGCCGGTGAGAGCGGCTGCCAGGGTGAGGAGGCCACCGCCGGGCCAGGTGGCAGGGCGATGCCACGGTCGCGGGGTCCTCGCCGCCGATGAGGAAGGTCGGAGGCCCGGTCGGCACCGGCGAGGGCTGCGGCGGGATCGGATGCCGGCACGGACCGGGCAGGGATCTTCGCCCCAGGCCGGCCGCGATCGCCGGAGGTTGGAGGGGTCGGCGAGCGCCCCTCTTTGCCCGGACCCCGGCGCCGATCCCCGGCTCCCGTCGGTCTCGCCGTGGCTGCCCGCCTCGTCCCGCGCACCGATGCCGCCGCTGCCACCGTCCGGCTTCGGTCCAGGACATGAGCCGACGATGGGCGGTGGCGTTGGACACCCCGAGCCCAGGTGGCAGGTGCCGCTATGCGCCCCTGGGGGGCAGCACCGATCCCATCGCCACCCTCCCCATCCGTGCCCCCGCTCCCACCTCTCGCCCCTCGCGGCTGGCCGGCTTGGGGTGGATGAGCGGCTCAACCGGTGCCCACAGCTCGTTCGGGCCAACCTGCGAGCGAACTAGTATCACCGCCCATGATCGTGAGGGAGCGGATCGGGCCACCTGAGGCATTGTCCTAAAAGGTCGTGTCGGTGGTGACGCTGCCGCTGTCGACCGTTGGCCCGGTTGCTCCCGCCGCGGGAGATGGGTACCGTGGGGACAGCACGGGCTCGGAGGCCGGACCAGGGTCAACCCGCCGGCCGTGGAGGTTCGGGGCTGCGAGCGAGGGAGGACGAATGCGGATGTTGCTCACCGATCGCCTGTGGGGCTCGATCGAGGACGTTTTCCGGGCCATCCTCGACCACCCCTTCCTGCAAGGCCTCACCGACGGCTCACTCGATCGCGAGGCCTTCCGCCACTATGTGGTCCAGGATGCTTTGTACCTGACCGAGTACGCGCGGGCGCTGGCCATCTGCGGCGCCCGGTCTCCCGACGACAGGGCGATCCAGATGTTCTGCGAGCACGCCGCCGGGGCTATCGCTGTCGAGCGCCAGCTCCACGAGGGGTTCTTTCGGGAGTTCGGCCTGTCGGAGGAGGAGGTCCGGGCTACGGAGATGGCGCCCACGAACCTCGCCTACACCAGCTACCTCCTAGCCGTGACCTACGGAGGTTCCTTCCCCGAGGCCTTGGGCGCCGTCCTCCCCTGCTACTGGATCTACTGGGAGGTGGGTAAGCACCTGCTCGATCGAGGCTCGCCGGATCCGCTCTACCGACGGTGGATCGAGACCTACGGGGGGGAGGAATACGGCGAGATCGTGCGTGCGGTCCTCCAGCTGACCGATCGGATCGGTGGCGGCTTGAGCGAGGTTGAGCTGGTGCGCATGGGCCGCCGCTTTCGGGAGACCGCTCGCTACGAGTGGATGTTCTGGGACATGGGCTACCGGAGGGAGTCGTGGCCGGTGTGAGCGACCGGTTGGTCCGGTGGCAAGCCGACGTGCCGGCACGTCGCCCGCGGAGCGGGCTGGGGGCGGCGGCGCAGCGGGAAGCGTGCCATGCTGGTATCGGCAGGGGGTTGACAACAGCTGACGCGCCTATACACTACAATCCACTTCCATGAACTTGAAGCAGTGGGCGCGCGAGCAAGGCATCCACCCCGTGACCGCCTCCCGCTGGTTCCAGTCGGGCAAGCTCCCCGTCCCGGCCCGGCGAGTTGGTC
>DATGLL010000048.1:0-2504 GCA_035294145.1 Candidatus Dormiibacterota bacterium
TCCTTAACGGCACCGGACCGAGCGATCGGGTCCTGGGGGGCGGGACGAGTCCCGAGCTGAACCCAGGCGGGCTGAGCTCGGAGTCGGGCTCAACGGGGACCCAGAACGGCGGCAACCTCCCGCAGCGGCCGGGCTGCCGAACCTGGACCTACCAAGGCGGAACCTACTGGTCGTGCATGGGCGGTCCCTCCGGCCTGCCGGGAGATCCCGAGGGCTGAGGGTAGCGGATCCGTAGCCCGACGATCTCTCAGTCGTCGGCATGGTCTCCTGCCGTCGCCTGTTGGCTCAGCATCGCCACTGCCTTGGGCAGCGGCACGGCGTCTTTGGCGACGGAGGCATGGCAAGAGGGCGGCCACGAGCCATGCGCGTGATCTTGAGGCAGGATGGAGTCGGCCCTGAGAGGCGAAGCCGCCGGGCCTGCTCCACGAGCAGGAGTCGCTCATCATCCGCCGCCAGTGGCAGCCGGGTCCCCCAGGTCAGCGATGGCGAACACGGCCTGGGCGGCCAGCGTCCCGTTGCCCCTGCCATCACCGGCCTGCAACGGTCAGCCTAGACCGACCGAGAGGCGCGGCTCCTCCAGACCAGCACGCCGATCACGGCGATCACGATCAGGACCACCACCAAGGCGATGATCTTGTTTCTCGTGATGGCCATGCTGATGAGGTACATGGAGGGGTCTGCAGCCATGGAGGAACCCCCTGGAATCACTTGGACAAGATCGAGACCGACCTCTCCCGTCGGCCGATCGACAGTCTACGCACCGTGTCGCCCATGGTCGAGGGCCGAACCTCTGGCCCCTCGACAGCGCTCGTGGCGGGCCGCCCCGGGAGCCGGGCGGTCCAGGCCGGGTCGGCTCTCGAACTTAGCCCGGCAGGGCGTCACCTGGAAAACTGCGGCGGGGATGCACCTCATAGACGAAGACCCCGGCTCGCACCCCCGGGCCCTCATCCATGATCCGCTTCGCCTCCGCGACGTCGACGCTGAAAATGCTCAGCCTGCAGACATCGCTGTCGTCGAGGACCGGGCAGACGATGGGAAGAAGACCATCGAGCCGGAGCGAGAAGTTGCGTCGGCCGTGCTCCCGGACGATCTTCGTCGGCTGCCGGCGCGGGTTCGGTTGGGACCTGCCTTCAGGATCACGATCGCACAGGGCTTGGTCCTGGCGAGCATCTCGCGCATGTAGTGGTCGGCGATCTCGGTCATGGGATCTTCTTCCTCCACGGGGATCCTGCCGTCGAGACGATGGCCTGAGCGCTGGCCAGCGCCCAGACCTGAGGCCGTGCCCTAGCTGGTTTCACCACCGCTCTGCCCCATGAAATCCCGGCTGGGGCTCGATCTCCCAGGCGACCCGGTTCGGCTTGTCCCCCTGCCTCGGGATCGTAGAGCGGCCGCCAGCCGTGCGCCAGTGTGTGGTGAGATGCACCCGACGACCTCAGCGTCGTTCCCGAATTGGGAGCCGTCAGGCAAGTGCACCACCCAGTGGTTGCCGGGATGTCGTCACCAGCCCCCCGCGGTCGAGGGAGATCAAGCTTCGTGCCGTGTCCGGTCAAGCTGGCCATGGCGCAGCCTCTGCCCCTGCCGGATGCAGACGGCCGCGATCCGGGAGTCGACGTTCCAGTAGGGCCCGGATCGTCGGTGTCGCGCGTCAAGGATACGGTCCGGAAGGTCCAGCAGAGGCTTGCCCGCCGGTCGGGCCGACCTGCGCCAGGGGATGCTGAAGGCTGCGCATCCCGGCTCGCCGCCGCCCTCGCCGGGCGGTCCCGGCCTCACCGCCCGAGCCGACCCGGGAGCTCAGGGCGAGCCCGTCGGCGATGCCGAGGGCCCGCTGCTCCCCACGCCCCTGCCCCGAGCGGGCGCCGCACTCGCCCCAAGGCCCGGTCGACGAGGGCACAGGCCATGCCCGTGCCGCCCGATCCCTCTCCCCCACGGCCTCGCCCCGGGCCGCCAGCGTCGAGGTGGCCATGGGCCGCGCGTCGGCGCGCACGCCCCCTCAGGCGGGCCAGGCGCATCGCGCCCCGATGGCGAGGCGCCGATCCCGGTCGCCTCCGGGAGGGGGCACGGGACGCTCGGCGCACCTCCCGCCGTAGGGCCCGCGACGGGCGCGGGCCTCCACCCCGATCGCCTGGCCCTGGTCATCCACGTCGGCCAGCAGCGCCTCGAGCTGGGATCGCCCCCCGCCATCCCCGGGCTGCGGGACACGGTGGCCGACAGGACGCGCGCCCCTCGCCGAACCGGTGGGGGATCGTGGGTGGGGACTAGGGCCGAGCCGTCGGCCCGGTGCCCCTCCATCGGACGATGGTGAGGTCGGGACCTCCCTCGTCTCCCGCACTCGATCCTCGTCGACCCCGGGCGGCCCCTACCAGCGCTGGCATCCCGACATCCCGGCCGTGGTCTCGGTCCGGCCCGGAGACGTGTTCCGGGTCGAGTGCAAGGACTGGACCGACGGTCAGATCGGGAACAACGACTCCGCCGACGACGTCCGTGACGTCAGGCTGTCCCGCGTC
>DATGLL010000049.1:0-24963 GCA_035294145.1 Candidatus Dormiibacterota bacterium
ACGGCGGTGGGGCGCGCCACCAGCGCGATGAGAACGCCGCGATCAACCTGGCGAGGTACTCGCCCGGGGCACCCCACCAAGCTGGCTTGGTGGGGGCCCCGCCCGTAGGCTCAGTTGGAGCCTTCGTGAAGCGCAGAGCCGCGGTAAGACCCAGGCTTCTCGGGCACGCGGCGAGGAAGCGCGAAGCCCGCAAGGGCAACCCCGTGAGGGGTGCCGTATGAGACTATCGCTTACTCAGCGGCAACGGCAACCCGGGAGGTACGACCGAGTGGCTCACCCACGCTCACCGGGGTGCAACGGGTCGTGGGCGGACCTGGTCAGCGACGGCGCAACGACCATGGCCGAGAGCGTACCCCCGGCAGGCCGGCGAACACCATGTAGGCAGTCGTCTCTTCCTCTGCCCAGTACGTGTGGCGTTCGCCAGGGTTGATCAACACCAGCTCCCCGGCCCGGGCCGAGCCGACGGTCCTCCCCTCGCTGTAGTGGAGCACCCCTTCGGTGACGATGACCGCCAGTGGCACCGCGTTGCGGTGCTCAGGCACTCGCTGTCCTGCGGCGAGGCGCAGGCCCACCACGCGCATCGAGCCACAGTCAGCGATGCGTTCCCATCCCAGAGGTCGGTGCTCCATCTGCCGCCGCATTATCATCGCCGCGTGGCCATCTCCGAGAGGCTGGGCAAAGGTGAGCTGCTGGTCCTGGGTCGGGCCGAGGTCGAACACCTCTTGGACCTCAAGGCGCTCCTCGACGAGTTGGCGGTCGCCTTTCGGGAGGTGAGCATCGGGCGGGTCTCGGCGCCGCCACGGGTGGCGGTCTCTTCAGGCTACGGAATGCTGGCGGTTATGCCTGGCTACGTGCCCGGCCTGGGGCTCGCCTCCAAGCTGATCAGCGTCTTCCCCGGCAACCACGCCCACGGCCTGCCCTCTCACCAGGCTCTACTCGTGCTGTTCGACGAGGGAAGCGGTCGCCCGTTGGCGTTGATGGATGGTACGTACGTCACCGCTATGCGCACCGCTGGCTCCTCGGCCGTGTCGGTCCGCCTGCTGGCCCGGGATGACGCCCGCATCCTTGCCATCCTGGGGGCCGGGGTCCAGGGTCAGGCTCACCTGCGGCTACTGGTCCAGGTGCGTGACTTCCATGAGGTGAGGGTTGCCTCTCGGACCCGGGAGCATGCTGAGGCGCTGGCCAGCACGGATCATCGGGCTCGCGCTATGTGCAGCTTCGAGGACGCCATACGCGGGGCCGACGTCGTCTGCTGTTGCACCGACGCTGCCACCCCGGTGCTGCGCTACGAGTGGCTGGACCCGGGGACCCACGTGACCTCGGTGGGGGCCAACCAGGAGGGACCGGAGCTGGATCCGGAGACCGTGGTTCGAGGGAAGCTGTTCGTCGAGTCTCGGCATGCCTTCTCCCCGCCCCCGGCCGGCTGCGTGGAACTGCAGGGCATGGATCCTGCGATGGCGACCGAGTTGGGCGAGGTCCTGGCCGGCGTCAGCCCAGGCCGTCAGGCCCGGGGGGAGATCACCGTCTTCAAGTCCGTGGGGCATGCCTGCGAGGATGCGGCAGCCGCGTACCTCATCTACCGACGGGCGCTCCAGGAGGGGGTCGGGCGTTGGGTCGCGGTGCTTTGACCAACCCTCATCGCTCCCAATGCTGATCGTCCACGCTAGGGGCCTGGAGGGGGCCAGAGCAGCGGTCGGGACAGTGGTGGTCATCGATGTGCTGCGTGCCTTCACCGTCAGTGCTTACGCCCTGGCGGCGGGGGCAAGCGAGTGCCGACTCGTTGCCGAGATGGCAGAGGCACGGCGTCTCGTCGCTTCCTTGGAGGGAGCCGTTCTCTCCGCAGAGGAGGCAGGGCTACCGGTCGAGGGAGTGCCGATTAGCAACTCCCCTTCGATGATTCGGGAGGTCGACCTTCGAGGCCGGACCCTGGTCCAGCGCACCAGTGCCGGCACCCAGTGCATCGCCGCTGCGAGCCGAGCCGAGCGGCTCTTCGCCGCCAGCCTGGTGGTAGCCGAGGCTACGGCCCGCGTCGTGCAGGCGGCTGGGCCCGATGTGGTGACGCTCGTGGCGACGGGCGAGGACCGCGGCCATCCCGAAGATCGAGCCTGTGCCGAGTACATCGAGGGCCGGTTGCGCGGTGGCGAACCGGATCTGGGTCGGCTCCTTGAGCCGCTACGCTCCAGCGATCGCTATCGGCAGCTAGCTGCCGGCAGCTGGCCTGGCTTTCCGCCCCAGGACCTGGAGCTTGCCCTGACCCCGGATCGCTTCGACTTCGCCATGCCGGTGGAGCGGGATGAGCGAGGCCTTCGCCTGACCGCCTTGCCCTGTGGTCGGGCTGGGGGTTGACGGGCGCTGCCGGCCGTTGGCCCTGGCCGGCCGTCTCCGTTCGCGAGCTCGAGCTCGGGCCTGTCGGCCCCCAGCGGTCTGTCGTCGGCTTCGCAACGGGGGGCGAGCCTCTGGGAGGCCGAAACCGGTCGCGCCCGGAGCACGTCGAATCGAGGGCGGGCCGACGGGTGAGGATATCCAGTCAACGCAGGCGGTCGATCCATTCCTGGGTCGCGTACCGTTCCCGGCTGAGCGCCTCGGCCCGGCTCAGCTCCTCAGGGGTCAGCGTTCCCTCGACCGCCTCAGTCCTCCTGCGGAAGCAGGCGGCCAAGGCGGCGACCACCTGATCTCGCTCTAGGGTGAGCCAAAGGCTCAGGGGAGCCACCGTTCGCTCCGCGCTGCGCACGCCGCGCGGGGAAACCGGGGGGCGGCCCAGGCGGAGCAACCGCCCTACGAGCCCGGGGTCCATTCGATGGGCCATGGCGGTGTGGTGGAGCACCCCGCCCCGTCGGCGGGTCTGGGCGGCGCCTCCGATCTTGCCCTCTGGGGCAGCGATGTCGTTGATCGGGCGGTGCTGGGCAGGCACGCCCAGGGAGCGCAGACATTCCACCGCCCAGGCGTCGAGATAGGCGAACGACTCGACGAAGCTCATCCCCGCCACCAGGTGGTCCGGCGCGTACAAGGAGTAGGTGATCGTCCGCCCTGGCTCCACGATCATGGTCCCCCCGCCGCTCAGTCGCCGGGTGACGACGAACCCTAGGCGACGTGCGGCGTCGAGATCCACCTCGTTGGCCAGCACCTGGTTGCATCCCAACACCAAGGCCGGCTCGGACCACTCCCAGAAGCGAAGCGTCGGCCCCCGACGTCCGGCCGTCACCTGCTCAAGCAGGACCTCCTCCAAGGCCATCTGGAGGTGGGCGGGCAGGGGTCGGGGCATGACCAGCTGCCAGGCGAGGTTCCCGAAGGGGGCCGTGTCAGGTGCGACGGTTGCCTCCTGCCTCGGCCAGCACCCGGCTGGCGTGACCGTTCGCCCGCACCCCGTACCAAGCCTGAGCGATCTTGCCTGCCTCGTCGATCAGGAAGGTGGAGCGGATCACCCCGGTGACCAATCGACCGTACCGTCGGTGTTCCCCAAAGGCCCCGTAGGCGATCGCTACCCGATGATCAGCATCGGTCAGCAACCGGAAGCGAAGGCCATGGCGATCTCGAAAGGCCCGATGGCTGGTGGCGTCATCGCTGGAGACGCCCAGGACCTCGATGTCAAGGGAGGCGAACCGTCCCAGCACGTCGTTGAACTGACAGGCCTCGGTCGTGCACCCTGGAGTGCCATCGCGGGGGTAGAAGTACACCACCACCCGTCGACCACGCAGGTCATCGAGGGCGACCGGTCGGCCGTCCTGATCTGGGAGTCGAAACGTTGGGGCCAGATCTCCTGGCCGAAGCCTCACCGCCTCAGCACCTCTGTCAGAGGCCGCAACTCGATCCCGGCCGCCACCAGCTCCTGTCGGAGGAGACGAAGGAGCGCCGCCGCTTCCGGGTTGTCGCCGTGGACGCAAAGGGTGTCGACTTGAAGCTCGACCACGGTGCCGTCGACGGCGACCACGGTGCCCTCGGTGACCATGCGGAGGGCCTGTCGGACGGCACGTTCGGGGTCCCGGTACACCGCTCCCTCTCGATGCCTGGGGACCAGCGTGCCGTCGGCCTCGTACGCTCGGTCCACGTAGCCCTCGCGGGCCACCCTCAGGCCCACCTGGGCTGCCGCGCGAGCCAGCTCGGTACCTGGTTGGCAGACCAGGATCAGCCCCGGGTCGAGCGATGCGATCCCGATCGCGATCGCCTGGGCTAGAGCGGTGTCGTGGGCGGCAAGGTTGTTGATGGCCCCATGGGGCTTGACGTGTTGCATGCCGACCTGATTGCGCCGGCAGAAGCCGGCCAGCGCCGACACCTGGTACACGATGTCGGTCTCCGCCTCGATGGGAGTGACGCTCATGGCACGGCGCCCGAAGCCGACCAGGTCCGGGAAGCTGGGGTGGGCACCGACCGCCACGCCGGCCGCGCGGCAAGCCCGCACGGTGTGGTCCATGACCCGGGGATCACCACCGTGGAAGCCGCAGGCGACGTTGGCCGACGTCACCAGCGGGATCACCTCCTCGTCCTGGCCGACCTTGAAGCTGCCGAAGCTCTCTCCCAGATCAGCGTTCAGGTCAACGGCTGGCATCGTCGAGCCACATTATGGGCCGTGAGCGACGCCCCCACCGCCTGAACGACCCTGGGGGTGGGGCCCGGCTTTGCCGACGTCGAGCAGCTGGCGAGTATCGGGCCAGACGTACCCGGCCTCAATCAGGGTGAAGCCGGCGCCGAAGTCGAGCGGCCGCTCGCCTACGTAGACCCCGCCGAGATGTTCGTAAAAGGCTCGGGCGGGGAAGTTGTCCCTTAGCACCCACACGATCAGGGAGGACAGCCCTTGCTCCCTGAGCGCCCTGGCCACAGCCCGGATCAAGGCACGACCATATCCCCGCCGCTGCACCTCACGGAGCAGGTAGATGGCGTACAGCTCGCCCCGCCGTGATCCATCCTCGCGCTCGCGACCGCCGGATGCGAACCCGACGATGCGGCCCTCTTCCTCGACGACGAAGGTGGGACGATCGGCCGGGCAGCCGCTCAGCATGCGGCGCCATCGCTCCGCGTACTCGTCCACCCGCATGCTGGCCAGGAACCGGTCGGGCATCAAGCCGGGGTAGGTCGTCTGCCAGCTCTCGACGTGGACGCGGGCGATGGCGTCCGCATCATCGACCTGAGCCAGCCGTGGCTGAGCAGCAGCCATCGCTACCAGCCTGGCAGACTGAGCCCCAAGATGGGCTACGGACATGGCCGTACCTGCCTGGGCTGGAGGCGATGGCCCGCGGCGCTGGCCGCGCTGACCATCTTGCTGACGGTCGCCTGTGGCCCTGAAGTGCCTGTCAGCCCTGCTGCCTGTGCCGCCACCCGGCCGCAGCGGACGGGCGCCCTGCTGAGGGTGGTCGCCAGCCCTGCCGAGTCCGACATCAGCGGGCTCGTGAGCGGCACCGTCACCGTGGCCGCCCGGCAGCCGCTGACAGTGCGGTGGCTGGTCGACGCCAGGAAAGCCTCGGACACCCTCCAGATTCAGGCAGTCCGGGAGGGGACCCGGCAGGTCTATCGGGAGTCGGTGCCAAGCACCGGGGTCGTAGGGGGCGAGCGCGAATTCCCGTCCACGCTGGTCTTCCCTGCCTCCGGGTGCTGGGACACCGAGCTGGTCTCCGGTACGGCGGACGGCGTCGTCACCTTCAAGGTGACCTGATGGGCAGCTCTGCCCGATCTTCAGCGGGGCACGTAGGTGAGCAGGGCGCGAGCCTCGGCGATCACCGTTCCATCCTCGGCCTGTTCTATCGTCGCCGCGGCGAAGCAGAGTCGGCGTGTCCTTCGGCGAACCGTGCTCCGAGCGACGAGCCGACCGGGGCGGGCCACCTGGAGGAAGTCGATCCGGAGGTCGACCGTGGTCACGACTTGGCCATCAGGAGCCACCGTAGACCCCGCCGTCGCTAGCGCCATGTCGGCCAGGGCGGCGATGGCCCCGCCGTGCACGATGGCGCCGCGGGAGGTGGGGAAGCCATGCGCGTCAGTCGTGAAGAGCCCCTCCACCACCGCCTCCCCCGGCTCCTCCTCGAGTACCCGGGCGCCCAGGTTGGCCCACATGCCGAATCGCTCGAAGCCGCGCATCGCCGATAAGTGTGGCGTGGGTGCGTCGGTTGTCGCAGTTCAAGCGAGCCGGGCTGACCCTCAAAGCGACAGCGTATGCTGGCCATGGTGGCCGGGTCGTGATCGTCAGGGAGGAGGGCGACCGTCTCCTGCTGGTGCGCCAGGCCGACCATGCCCTGCTCTCCGGGATGTTGGCCGCTGCCTGGGGGAAGCCGCCATGGGTGGCCCCCGAGCCGCGCGCTTCTGTGGTGGTCGGGGCTCGCTACCACGATCTCGCTTGGGCGAGCTTCGACGAGACCCTTCCTCGTCGAGCCGACGGCCGCCCACTCTCGTTCCTGGAGGTGAGCCGGGCGGTTTCCACCCAGCTCTACGCCCGTGGCATCGACGCCGTCGAGACGTTGGACGAATACGCGGGGCTGCTGGTGTCGCTCCACTTCTCCGGGTTCTTCACCAGTCATTGGGGATGGCGCCACAGGGCTAGCCTTGAGCTGGAGGGCGAGGAACGCGAGGCGGTGAGCCGCTTCCTGGACCGGGAGCGGGCACGGCAGCACCGCCTGCGTGATCGTTTGGGGGTCGGGCCGGAGCGGGAGGCGGAGCTACGCCGCAACTACCTGTGGCTCCAGCTTTGGGACCGGATATCCCTTGACGTTTGCCGACGTGGCTTTACGGGATGGTCCGTCGACTATCCGGCCACGCCGGTGGGCACCGGCTCGGATTCTCGGTGGGTATCCCTTCACGTCGAGCTCCAGCCCGGAGGCCGTTGCCTCCTCGACCCCTATCCTCTCTTCCCTGACCAGCTCCAGGCCCAGGTCCCAGCAGCATGGCTGCCTTTGGACGTGCTCGCTGACCCAGGGCGCCTGTGGTCGGCATGGAGCTCAGGGGGGACCACCATCGAGGTCGTCTTTGCTCCCCGGTGAGGTGGCCGTCAGCCTCCGGGGGGAGCGCGGTCGGGTCCAGTCGCCTGACGGATGCGGCGACGATCACGCTCCAGGTCGTCGGCGGCTGGGCCAGCAAGGTAAGGTTGAGGCATGGGTCTGACCAGGATGCTGATGGTTGCAGGGGCCGGGGCTGCGCTCGCCTACTTCTTCGACCCGGTGAGCGGGAAGGATCGGCGCCGACAGGTGCGTCGGTACTGGGAGGAGCGGGTTCAAGGTCGCAGGTCGGCCAAGGACAAGGAGGAGAAGCCGACCATCGTTGTCACCGATTCAGGTCAAGGGGCGACGACCTGAGAGCCTGGATCCACGCCGACGGTGAGCTGGTGGAGCAACGCAGTCCTCTACCAGGTATACGTTCGCTCGTTCGCTGACTCGAACGGCGACGGAATCGGTGACCTCCCCGGCCTGGTCTCCCGGCTTGACCACCTCGCGTGGTTGGGGGTCGATGCCATTTGGTGCACGCCCATCACGGCCTCGCCTGACCACGACTTCGGCTACGACGTCTCCGACTATCTGGCCGTGCACCCAGCCCTCGGCACCCTCGACGACGTGCGTGTCTTGATCACCGAAGCGGGAAGACGGGGGATCCGGGTGCTGCTCGACCTGGTGCCGAACCATACCAGCGATCGCCATCCTTGGTTTCGCGACCCGAGCCGTCGGGACTGGTACGTCTGGGCCGACCGCCCCAACAACTGGGTGAGCAGCTTTGGTGGGTCGGCCTGGGAGTACGACCCGGAAGTTGGGCGCTGGTACCTCCACAACTTCCTCAAAGAGCAACCCGACCTCAACTGGTGGAACGAGGAGGTGCGGGCCGAGTTTGATCGCATCCTGCGGTTTTGGCTTGCCCTGGGAGTTGCTGGCTTCCGGATCGACGTCGCCGACGGCATCGTCAAGGATCGATGGCTACGCGACAACCCTCCGGCCTCCCCGGAGGAGGAGTGGACGCCCCGCCCCCGTGGGCAGCGCTTCGTGTTCAACCGCTACCGCCCGGAGACCCATGAGGTCCTGCGTCGATGGCGTCGGATCGTCGATGCCCACTGGCCTCCGCGCGTGCTGCTCGGCGAGGTCATGGTTCGCGAGCCTGAAGCGTGGGCGGCCTACTACGGCCGCGGGGACGAGCTCCACCTGGCTACCAACTTTCGGTTCCAGTTCGCCCCCTTCGAACCGGCCTCGTTATCGGAAGTCGCCGAGGCATCGCTTGCCGCGCTCGCTGAGGCGCCCTGGGCGGTGCCGCTCTGGCATGGCTCCAATCACGATTTCTCACGCTTCCCCACCAGGTGGTGCCGCGGAGATGACCGCCTGGTACGAGTGGCACTGGCCATGTTGCTGACGTTGCCTGGTGCTTGCATCCTCTACCAGGGAGATGAGATCGGCATGGAGGACGTGCCGGTGCCTCCCGAGCGTCGCCAAGATCCGGTGGGACGCGACCCCGAGCGGACTCCCATGCATTGGAGCGATGCTACTAACGGCGGCTTCACCAGCGGCGACCCGTGGTTGCCGCTGGGCGACTTCCGGTTACGCAACGTCGCCGATCAGCGCCGGGACCCGAACTCGCTCCTCAATCTCACCCGGGACCTCATCCGGATCAAGAAACGATTGCGCGGGCCATACCAGCGGGTGCCGAGCGGCCATGGTTGCTGGTGTTTCCGTCGGGGCACGGCCACCGTGGAGCTTGACTTTGAGATCCCTAAGGTGCGCGTCGTTGAGGCGTGAGCAGGGAGGTCAGATCCAGCGGCCGCTGGTCGCCCAGTAGCGCTGGCGGATTTGACGTTTGAGAAGCTTCCCGGCCTGGTCCCGGGGGAGTTCGTCGACGAAGTCCACCGAGCGCGGTCGCTTGTAGTCCGCAATCCGCTGGCGACACCAGTCGATGAGCTCCTCCTCAGTCGCCCTGGCGCTCGGCCGTAGGACCACGAGCGCCTTCACCGCTTCGCCCCACTGGTCATCGGGCACGCCGATCACCGCCACATCGGCCACCGCCGGGTGGCCAGCCAGGCAGGACTCGATCTCGGCTGGGTAGATGTTCACCCCTCCGGAGATGATCATGTCGACCTTGCGGTCGCAGATGTAGTAGTAGCCTTCCGCATCCCGATAGGCCACGTCCCCCACCGAGAGGTATCCGTCGCGCATCGCTTGGGCGGTAGCGTCCGGCCGGTTGTAGTAGGTAGCGAGCCACGCGTTCTTGACCCATACCTCACCAGGGGTCCCTTCAGGCACCGGGCGCCCCTCATCGTCTAGGAGCAGGATCTCGTGGCCGGGAGCGGCTCGGCCGACCGAGCCCGGCTTCCGCAGCTGCTCCTCGGGGCGGAGCACGGTGTTGATGCCGGTCTCGGTTGCCCCATAGAACTCCCACAGGACCTCCCCGAACCGTTCGATGACGCGTTGCTTGAGCGAGAACGGGCATGGAGCAGCCGCGACCACGATCACTCGCATCGACGAGAGGTCGTAGCGCTCCTGTACCTCCGGCGGCAGGTCGACGATGCGCTGGAGCAAGATCGGCGCCATGAAGGTAGTGGTCACCCGATGCCGCTCGATGAGCTGGAGGGCCAGCTCGGGCTCGAAGCGAGGCATGATCACGATCGTCGCCCCGCAAGCGAGGGTCAGGCTGGCGAAGAAGCCCACAGCGCTGTGGTAGCCGGGACCAGCCATCAAGTGAACGTCATCTGTCCGCAACGTGAACAGCTCGATCGTTTGCAGGACCTGCTCGACCGGCAGGCCTTGAGGTCGGTAGGCACCCTTGGGGTGCCCGGTGGTCCCGCTGGTGTAGATCATGGTGGCCCCAGTCCCGGGCTCGCTCGGTGGGGCCGGGATCAGGGGAGAGACGGCCCTCATACGCCCTTCCAGGCTGAGCCAGCCCTCGGGGGTGGGCGCGTTGGCCAGGGTCAGAAGCACCGGGTTCCCGGTCAGAAGGTGGCGGATTGCCTCGATCCGCTCCACCAGCTCCGGTCCTACGCAGACCGCCCCTGCTCCGCTGTCGTTGAGGATGTAGGCGAGTTCCTCGCCCTGCAGCCGGAAGTTGACCGGCACCCCAACCGCCCCCAGCTTGCGCAAGCCGGAAGAAACCTCGAAGCTAGCGATGGAGTTGAACGACATGGTGGCCACCCGATCCCCAGCCTGCAGGCCTAGCTCGGCGAAGACGTTGGCAACGCGGCAAGCTCGCTCCTCGAGGCCGGCGTAGGTGAGCACGTCGTCGCCGCAGATGAGAGCTGCCTTGGTGGGGTGGGCCGTTGCGTGGGCGCTCAAGATATCCACCTCTGGTCTCCCAGAGCCATCGTAGTGCGAACGGAGGAGATGATGGCCGGCGTTCTGCTCGTCGAGGACGACGCCGTAATCGCAGACCTGTACGCGTTGAAGCTTCGGATGGATGGATATGAGGTCAGCGTGGCGTGCGACCCGGCCAGCGCCGGCGAGATGTTCGAGCGCGAGCGACCTGCGGTGGTGTGCCTAGACGTCCGACTGCCGGGCGGTGGGAGCGAGGCCCTAGCGGAGCGGTTCGCAGCCGCAGGAGCCTGCGTGGTGCTCCTCACCAACGACCAGTCCTCCTACGAGCGGCCGCCGCGGGGGGTGACCCGTTCGTTGCTCAAAGCGCAGACCAACCCAGCGCAGCTCTCGGCGACCTTGGCCGAGCTCCTCTCGACCCGCGCCTGAACCTGACCCTCTCCTCCCTCCCTTCCTCTCGCTCACGGTCGGGGCCCCAGATGGTCGGTTACCCAATGGGCAGAGGGCGCCGAATGACGGCGTGTACAACCGCCCGACACCCTTCGGGTGCGACAACCGGTGCCGGTTCGATGCCACCCCGGTTCCCTGCGCCGCCCGCTGCGAGGACGGCCCAGCGCTCGGTCGTGGGTGGGCGGGCCAGCTCCGGCGAGGCCTCCCCTCGCTCCTCCCGCGGCCTCAAGCGCTCCCCGCTCACCGCCCCCAAGGGCATGCCCATCGCCTGCTGCCTGGCAGACCCCAAGCTCCGGGAGCGAGAGATGGCCCGGGCGCTCTGGGATCCGGGCCGCGTCCAGCCGGGTCAGGTGTCGGCCGCGACCAGGGCCCCTCGGACGGCCTCCTTGAGGATCACGTCGCCCCGCTCGGAGCCCGCCCACGTGGCCCGACCACAAGGACGAGTGACCCCGACGCGGGCCACTGGCCCGGCGCGGCCATGGGTCGAGAGCGTCATGCAGGCCTTGAGGGGCTGGCTCTCGCTTGAGTGGCACAGTGGATCCTGGCCGGGTCCTCGCGCGGCTCGCGCCGCGGCTGCTCGGCCTGGCCGCCGACATCCGGCGGGCTGGCCGATCGACGTTCCGGGCAAGCACTCCCTCATCGCCCGCAACCACCGAAGCGTCGAGCAGCCCGGGCGGGATCATCCATCTGCGGTTGCCCACCAGCGACCGTCGCTGGACCGCCTCGGGGACGTAGTCTAGACATGGGGTCGTTCCTGGGTCGGAAAACTGGCAAGCGGGTGGAGGTATGTCGCTCCTCGAGGGCTGGCACGTCTCGCCGGGCGGTGGCCAGGGAACGCGCCCGGGCGAGGTACCGGAACTGCTGCAGCTGCTGGGTCGGGGTAACCTGGGCGACACCTGGATTGCCCGTAGGGGGGGAGCATGGCTGGCAGCCAAGCGCCTGCACCTCCTACCGGCCTATGAGCCAACCGAGGTGCGGGAGGCGCTGCTCCCGCTGACCGGCCTCCGAGACCCTGCTCTGCTGCCGGCACGAGAGGTCGTGGCCGCGGGGGACGAGGTGTGGGTGTGCTCCGAGCTCGCCGCCGGGGTCCCCCTCCACCGGTTGCTGGTGGTGGTGGCGCTGACGCCAGCCCAGGTCGCGACGATCGTCGAGGGGGTATGCCGTGGTCTAGAGGTTCTTCGCCTCGCCGGTCTCTCCCATGGTGCCTTGCACGCCCACAACGTCCATGTTGCGCCTGACGGCACGATCCGGCTCGGCGATGCCGGGATCGTTCCCTTGATGGCCGCCATCGGTCGGTCGCAGGAGCAGCCAGAGCCATCCCCAGAGAGCTGGAGGCTCCGCGATGGGGCGGCCGCCGCCGCCCTCTTCCGGCAGGCCCTTGAGACGGGCCGTCGGGCTGGCCCGGTCTGGCGCTCATCTCAGGCCTTGGCCCTGTTCGAAGCCATCGATGCGCTCAGCCGGGCGGGGGACCCGTCCGGGGTGGAGACGGCCCTTGAGTCCCTGCAGCGAACGGCCGCCAACTGCCTTGAGGGCGCTCGTGCTACGACGGCGGCCGAGCTGGGGGCTCTTGTTCGGCGGCTGGAACCCCGGCCTGCAATCCCGCGGCCTGAGTCTTCAGCCCCATCCAGGCCCGCATCGGCACTCGCTGGCCCGACCGCCAACGAGGACCGAGCCGTGGCCGCCCCCTCCCCGGCCTCGCGTCCTCGCCCCCGTGGCCCGTGGTACGCAGCCATGATCGGGGCCGCGGTGCTGGTGCTGGCCGGTGCCGTGGCCGTCCGCGGGATGCATGGGTCGGTTACCAAGCCCCCCTCCCAAGCCAGTCATCCCCCCATGGTCCATGCGTCTGCTCCTCCGCCGGTTTCCTCCCCCCTCCCTACCTCGACGCCGCGGCCGGTGCCGGTGCTAGCTCCGGATCGAGCCGGTCCGGTCACAGCGGTCGAGCTGCAGCCGCTGGGCAACTGTAGCCCCGGAGCCCAGTGCGCGGTTCGGGTCACGGTACGGCTCGTGCCGAGCTCAACCAGGGTGCCGTTGGCCTGGAGCTTCGAGGTCTTCGACCGTTGCACGGGGTCGCTCACAGAGCTCCCGGGGGCTCAAATGAGCGCAGATCCGGGGTGGAACTATGCCTACGACACCTCCTACCCCACGCTCCCCGAGGGGCACGGGCTGGCCGTGGTCGCCGTGACCAGCGAACCTGCCCGAGCGGCATCGGCACCCTGGCTGGTACCGGCCGGGGAGCCAACCTGCTAGAGGGCATGGGAATGCTGGCCGTAAAGCATCGAAATTCCAGTGCGCGACCTTGGCGGGCACGTCGGGAGCTCTCCTGGCTAGCCGGGCTCGACCCCATTGCGCTCCTGGCCGTGGCTGGGCTGGTGGCAGCTGGGCTGCTCAACTTGTATGCGATCGGCGAGCCCAGCCTCGCCCTGCATCAGCTGGTGGCGGTGCTGGCCGGTCTGGTGCTGCTGCTCGGGCTACGTCGGATGAACGTCCGCAGCCTCCCGCTGCTGGGCCGGACGGCGTACGTGGTCGCGCTCTTGATGCTGCTGGCGGTGTTCGTGGCCGGGTCACGTGCCTATGGGGCTCGACGCTGGCTGGCGGTGGGGTCGGTGGTCATCCAGCCCTCGGAGCTGGCCAAGCTGGGACTGTTGATGGTGCTGGCCGATGTCCTGGGGTCGGGACGTCCGACGGTACGGCGAGTCCTCGTCGCCCTGCTCTTGGCGGCCCCTCCCATCGGTTTGACGCTGCTTCAGCCTGACCTGAGCACCTCCCTCCTGCTGAGCGCGACCGTGGTGGCGATGTTGTTGCTGGCCCGGGTGCCCCTGCTCACGATCGCCGCGCTCATGGCCGCGGTTGGAGCCATGGCCCCCCTTGGCCTGCGGCTGCTTCGCCCCTACCAGCTGGCCCGTCTGGATGCCTTCCTCCACGGAGGGAGCAGCGGGAGCAGCGACGCAAGCTGGTCCCTGATCCAATCCCACGTGGCCATCGCCTCAGGTGGACTCTTCGGCGTGGCGCGGGAGCCGGTCCACCTGCTGATGGCGCAGTACTTACCGGCAAGGCAGAACGACCTTGCCTATGCCAGCCTGGTCGAGGAGTGGGGCCTGCTGGCGGGGGGGCTGGTCCTCTTCGCCGCCCTCCTCCTGGTCTGGCGTCTGGCAGCGGCGAGCGTCGTCGCCAGAACCCGCCCCGCCAGCCTGGTGGCAGCCGGGCTCGGGATCTTGTTCGGGATCGAGGCCGTCGTATCCGGGGCCGGCAACTTGGGGCTATTGCCACTGGCGGGGGTTCCCTTCCCGTTGGTGAGCTACGGCGGCACCGCGGCTGCCGCGCACCTGGCAGCCTTGGGGCTGGTGCTGAGCGCCCGGCGCGATGCAGGCCAGAGGCGGTTGTGGGCCCCACCGAGCTGGGCGCGGCGCCATCCGCGTTTGACCCGGACGTTAGCCATGGCGGTCGCTGCCCAAGTGGTGCTGGTGGGAACCTTCACCTGGCACCTCCAAGCCAGCAACGGCTCGACCTGGCGTAGCTACGGCCAGGCTCAAATGACTCGCTGCGTGCGCTTGCCCGCTGCCCGCGGGGTCATCACCGATCGCCATGGCACGCCATTGGTGGTGAACGTCCCCGAGTCCCAGGTGCTGGTGGCTCCTGCTCTCCTCATCTCGGACTCCGGGCGGATGACCACCCTCGCGCACCTCTTGGGGTTGTCCGTCGAGCAGTTGCGGGGGCGGCTCCAAGGGCACCAGCTCGACCTCGCCCTTGACGTGGCCAACGTCCCCTCCTCGGTGGCCAGCCGCATTCAGGCCGCCAACCTTCCCGGGGTGGTGGTGGTGCCCTCCTTGCGGCAGCAATACCCGTACGGGGCGCTCCTGGGGCCACTCTTGGGCTTCACCGGTATTGCCTCGCCGCAGGATATGGCCGCTGATCCGAGCCTTCCCCTCGGAGCAGTGGTGGGGAAAGCTGGCCTGCAGCTCCAGTACGATGCTTTGCTTCGGGGCGGGGATGGGGAGGAGTGCTTCTACGTGGACCCCACCGGTCGTCCGGTGGCGGTGCAGAGCCTGACGGAGCCCGTTCCCGGGAGCACGCTTCGCTTGAGCCTCGACCTTGGCCTCCAGCAGGCGGCCACGGCGGCGCTGGCCTCGGTGATGCACGGCATAGCCGGCCAAGCGGCCGGTGACCTAGGCGCGGTGGTGGTCATGGATCCGCGCACCGGAGCCATCCTGGCCATGGCCAGCCTGCCCTCATACGACGACAACGTGTACGGGCCACCGGCGGACCTGACAGCGCTGCAGCAGCTGGCCAATGCGCCTGGCGACCCACTCCTGGAGCACGCGACCCAGGTCGCCGCTCCCCCTGGCTCCACCTTCAAGCTGGTCGTCGCCGCCGCCGATGCGGTCTTCAATGCCATTCCTCCAGCACAAGTCATCCCCACCGGCTACACCTTCAGCTTTGGGGGACATACCTTCCACGGGTGGGGGCCGCTGCCGCCGCAGAACCTGTCCCAAGCCATCGCCTGGTCCAACGACGTGTACTTCTACAAGCTGGCCTTGGCGCTGGGCCCCGACCGCATCCACCAGGTAGGGGCGCAGCTCGGGGTTGGTCGGCCGACTGGCATCGATCTGCCCGGTGAAAACCCTGGCTTCCTGGGTACCCCCGACTCCGTCGCCCGGCTCGGTGAGACCTGGTACCCGGGGGCGACCGTGATCCTGGGCATTGGCCAAGGCTACGTGGTGGCGACGCCCCTCCAGGACGCATGCTGGACCGCGGCTGTCACCACGGGAGTGCTACCAACGCCTCACCTGGGTCTCGCCTACGAGGGTGACTCGGGGCAGTTCATCGCCCTTACCTCGTCGCAAGGCACGTCGTTGCCTTTTGCCAACGGCCTGGATCCGGTGCGCGCGGGCATGCTGGAGGCCGCCACCAGCGGCACCGCAGCCGGGCTCGGTCCCCTTCCCATGCCGGTGGGAGCCAAGACCGGCAGTGCCGAGGATCCGGGGGCTCCGGGCACGCACGTCGACGCTTGGTACACAGCAGCTGCACCGCTCGACCACCCGGAGGTGGTGGTGACCGCCTTCATTCGGGGCGGCGGTGAAGGGAACCTAACCGCGTTACCAGTGGTTCGTGACGTTCTTCGCTACTACTTCGCCAACCGTGACCACATCCAGTCATCCCTGCCAGCCGTGCCACCGTTCCCCTCCCCGGGTGCTTGAGCCTAGCGAAGGGCTTCGCATTCTCGTTCCCTCTTCACGGCTGCCATGGCCTGTCCGGCCCGGGGACCGTGAGTCGACCGGACGGTGCGCAGGCTCGACCTCATGGAGGAGCCCTGGTCGTCGGCAAGAAGGAGGCGAACCGGTCAGGGGCCGAGGCCGCCCTCGGGGAGCGGCTTGGACGATCACCCCGGCGTCGCGGAGACGATCCCGGTGGTCACCGTCTCCCTCGGGCCTCGGCGGTGGCCCCAGCGTTACGAGCCGCCAATCCCCTCGGCCAGGTGGTCAGGCTCGTGACCTCGTCGGGGGCGAATCTGGGCGAGCGGCGTGCGTACGGTCAACCGTACTCGCCAAGGGCCTGCAGGGCCTGCTCGCCCCGGTCGAGCGCACGACGGCCGGCAGGCGGCCGAGACGGTGGGGGATGCCACCCCGGACCCCGGGCAGCGGCGGCTTGATCGGGTCAATGGGGATGCCGCCCGGGACCGTCGGCAGGCCTTCGTGCGTGAGACCTTCGGTGACCCCAGGGGATGGGCGTCCTGGACGAGACCGGATTCCTAAAATCCGGGCCTCGGTGGGGGTGCCGCGGCAGAGCCCGGGCACGGCCGGCGAGGCGAGCGCTGGCTCGGTGTGGCCATGACCGTCGTCGTCCCCCAAGGCGGGCACGATCACTCATGGGTCACAACCAGGGACGCGGTGGCCATACACCGAGGCACGCCGGGCCTTGGAGCAGCGTGCCTCGGGGCGAGGAGGCTTGAGGAAGGCAAGCGTGATGCGCCGCCCCCTCCAGGGCTCTCGCTCAGTCCCCCGCAACGCTCGCCAACGATCGCGCCGGTGCCCAGATCGAGCAGCCCTGCGGGGAGAAGGCCCCGGGCCACTCGCCTCTTGCGCCGGGCCGGAGAAGCCTCACTCTCGACCGGCGGCCCCTCCCCCGCCCGCCCGTCGACCACCGTCTCGGCGACTGCGCTCGCTCGCCGTTGCCACCAGCAACAGCGCAGTGAAGAACCCACCCTCGATCAGACCGTAGAGGACCGAGCGCCAGAGCGGCTGAGCGAATGCCCCTACGTTCAGCAAGAACATCAGAGCCACCAGCACCGGCCCGGCGATCGCCATCTGAGTCCCCACCCCCAGCGACTCCCAGCGTCGTACCAGGGCAGGGGGCTGAGCCCGGTTGCGATCCTCTGATTCGGCCATCCCCCACAGCATACGAAGCAAGCCCCAGAGCGAGGCTGGGCCAAGAGTTCAGACGCCAGCCAGCTCCCGAGCGCGGGCAAAGACAGCGTCGAACATGGGCTCGGTGAGCTTGCCGGTGAACGTGTTCTGCTGACTCGGGTGATACGAGCCCAGCAGGTAGTAAGGGCCGACCGTTGCCTCCGCCAGGTGGGCAAATCGAGGCCGGGGAAGGGCCGGGTGGCCGAGCGCCGCCAGAGCCCGAAGGGCCGCGTCCCAGGCGAACGCTCCCAGGCATACCAGGGTTCTGGCCTGTGCCAAGAGACTCATCTCCCGAACCAGGTAGGGCAGGCATCGATCGCGCTCCTCTGGGAGCGGTCGGTTGGCCGGAGGTGCGCACCGAACCGCGGCCACCACGTAGGCCCCCGTCAACCGCAGCCCATCGTCACGATGGCACGAGTGGGGCTGGTTGGCGAACCCGGCGCGGTGGAGGGCTGCGAACAGCCAGTCCCCCGAGCGGTCGCCCGTGAAGATCCGGCCCGTGCGGTTGCCACCGTGGGCAGCCGGAGCGAGGCCCACCACCAACAGCCGCGCCCTCGGGTCGCCAAAGCCAGGCACCGGGCGTGCCCAGTACTCCTGGTCTGCGAACCGACGTGGCCGCGCCCGGGCAACCCCCTCTCGCCACTCCACCAACCGTGGGCAGCGTCGGCAGGAGACAATCTCCCGGGTCAGCTCAGCCAGACCGCCCGGCTCGGGAAAGCTCCCCCCAGGAAGCCCCTCATCACCGCACCCCTCCGATGACGTAACGTCGCCTTCTTTCCCCACACCATCGTCGAAGGAGCACGAACCGTCCCGCCGAGACCAGGTCACCCCGCTGGCCGACGCAACCTGACGCCCCGCTCCTCATTGGAGGATCGCCGCTCTCGGGCTGTGATCCGGTCCTCAGAGCAGGGCTTCAAGCCGCTCCTCAAGGAGGCTTCGGAGATTGGGGCGGTAGCCGACCATGCGCTCCGTGGGCTGTCCGTCCTTGAAGATGATCAAGGTCGGGATGGACATGATGCCCAAGCGAGCCGGGGTCTGCGGATTGGCATCGACATCCATCTTGAGGACCCGAACCCGATCTCCCATATGGGCCGCCACCTCCTCGACCACCGGAGCGACCATGCGACAAGGGGCGCACCAGGTCGCCCAGAAGTCCACCAGCACCGGACGGTCGCTGCCCAGGACCTTGGTCTCGAACTCGGCGTCGGTCACGGCTCCGACGCCTCCATCCGCCTGGCTCATGAGCCTTTCTCACCGACCGGCTCGGGCTGCTTCTCCGAGCTGGAGGTTGTGCCCGATCCACCCGAGCCATCGCGCGAGGCGCTGCCATTGCCCTTGTAGTCGGTGGTGTAGAAGCCGCTCCCCTTGAAGTGGACCCCAACCGGGTAGAGCAGCTTGTGCAGCGCGCCACCGCACTCGCTGCACACCTGAAGGGGCTCATCGGCCATGCTCTGGAAGACCTCGAGCTCGTGCCCACACTGACCGCAGCGATACCCGTAGATCGGCATCTCTCCTTGAACCCTTCTCCTTCGCCGTTCCTACCCTGCAGAGGCTCAGCTCTGCTCAAACCGATAGAGCACCATGCCCGAAGGAGGCTTCGGGTGGAAGTAGGTACTCTTCTGCGGCATGGTCTTACCCTCCCGGGCGGCTTTCAAAACCATCGCCAAGTCGGGCGCCCCCAGGAAGAAGGCGGCCACCGCCCGGCCAGAGTCCACCCAACGGACCGCTTCCTCCGCGTCCCGCGTGTAGGCGAGGTACTCCTCAGGGTCGCGCCTGCCCAGGATGTTGTCGATCACCTGTCGATGTAACTCCACGACAGCCAGGTCTCCTTCCAGAGGCAGGAGCTGGAACTTGCCGCCTCGGTAGGTGCCGGCTGCTACCTGGCCTTCCAGGGCACCAAGCAGCTCCTCGAGCGAGCCGACCTCCCTGCCACCGGTCACGGCGATCCCGGCGCGGAGGAGACGATGAGTGGGGAGAACCATCAAGCCAGGATCCGCCAGATCGGTGACCAGGGCCAAGGTGAAACCGGCGGCCACCTCATGCCCGCCTCCTCCGGGGCCAGATCCCGGTTCCCGTCCCTCGGACTCTCGCGCATACGTCAGCGCCGTCTCGTATCGGTGGTGCCCATCGGCGATGAGGAGGGACCTGACGGCTAGCGCCGACCGAACTGCCTCCAGCCAGCCGATCTCGGTCAGACGCCGCAGGGTGTGGCGCTCCCCAGCGAACTCGAAGCTGCACTCCTCACCGGCAGGCGCACGCTCCAGGAGGGGGCGGAGGCCTTCCGCGAGGAGCCAGATCGGCTCAAGGCAGGCACGGGTGGTCCGCAGCAGCGCCAGCCGGTCCTCCTTGGGACCACGGTGGGTGAGCTCGTGCGGCAGTACGACTCCCTCCTCGTACGGCACCAGGCGGAGGATGGCCAGGAGGTCGAGGCGCGTCCTCGGTCCACCAGGCCGACCAGGGCGGGGAGCGGCGACGAACTCGGTCCGGTGGAGGTACATCGCCGGCTCAGGCTCCTCAACCAGCACCCCCTCCCGCAACCATCGCTCAAGCAGGCGGGCCGCGCCCTGGTAATCCGAGCCAGGCCGGGTCAAGTGGACCACGTTATGCGGCGACACGGCCCGGTAAGCGGCCACCTCCTCCTCGCTGAGGACGTCATAGGGAGGGGCCACGACCGAGCCCAAGGGTTCCGAGTAGCGAAGCCCGACGAAGGGGCGGAGGTCAGCCATCCCCGGCGCCGAGCTCGACATAGCGCAGGTCCTCGATGCCCGAGACGGCTCGAAGCCGTTCCAGCACCTCCTCCCCGACCGGTTCGTCCACGGTCAGGAACATCATCGCTCGCCCACGCGGGGCATCGCGACCGACCTGCATGGAGGCGATGTTGATGTCGGCCTCACCCAAGATGGTGCCGATCCTGCCCACCACCCCGGGGCGGTCGGCGTGCCTGGAGACCAAGAAACGACCGGTCGGGACCAGATCGACCCGAAAGGCGCCCACACGGGTGACCCGAGGCTCGCCGGCGAGCACGGTGCCCGCCAGCTCACTGCCATTGAGCCGGAGGACGACACCGCTGGAGTAGCCCGGGCCAGGGCGCGGGGTCCGCCGCTCCACCAGCCGCAGACCACGGCTACTGGCCACCAAACGGGCGTTGATGAGGTTGATCCGCTCCTCGGTGTAGGGCTGGTAAAGCCCCTTGATCGCTGCCGCGGTCACCGAGGAGACGTCCCGCTCGGCGAGCTCGCCTTGGTATTCGATCTCAAGCTGTGACACCCCTCCCCCCTGCAGCTGGACATGTAGAGCGGCCAGCCGCTCGGCCAGGACGACGAAGGGACGCAGGAAGGCGACGTCCTCAGGGGGGAGCGAGGGGCCGTTGACCGCATGCCGTGGCGACTCACCCCTAAGCACGGCGAGCACCTCCTCGGCCACGTCCACCGAGACCGAGGTCTGGGCCTCAACCGTCGAGGCAGCGATGTGGGGGGTGGCGATGAAGTTGGGCAACGTCAGCAGAGGGTTCTCCCCGACCGGCTCCCTGACGAACACGTCCGATGCCGCCCCAGCGAGCCGGCCCTCGACCAGGGCCGTGCACAACGCTGCCTCATCCACGATCCCTCCCCGCGCGGCGTTGATGAGCCGCAGGCCAGGCTTGGACAGGCCCAGCACCCTGGCATCGATCAAGTTGCGGGTGCCCTCGACCAACGGGGCATGGATGCTCACGAAATCCGAGCGTCGGAAGAGCTCCTCAAGGCTCACCAGCTCCACGTTGAGCTGCTCCGCTCGCTCCGGGGGCACCGCCGGGTCGTGGGCGATGACCTCCATCTCCAGCCCCTGGGCGCGTTTCGCCACCTCCGAGCCGATATTCCCCAGCCCGACGATCCCCAAGGTCTTGCCTCGGATCTCGACCCCGACGTAGCGGGAGCGCTGCCACTCCCCACGTCGAACCGAGGCGTCCGCTTGGGGGATGTTCCGGGCCAGCGCTAGGAGCAAACCGATGGTATGCTCCGCAGCCGCGATCACGTTGCCGCGGGGCGCGTTCACCACCAAGATGCCGTGACGCGTGGCGGCCTCAAGGTCGATGTTGTCGATTCCGACCCCAGCCCGGCCCACCACCCTGAGCCGCCGCCCGGCCTCCAGGACCCGCTCCGTGACCTTTGTCTGGCTGCGCACCACCAGGGCATCGAAGTCGCCGATCGCGGCCACCAACTCCGCTTCGGTCAGGCCCGTACGCACCTCCACCTGCGAGGCCTGGCGCAGCCGCACCAGCCCATCCTCGGCCAGCGGATCGGCAACCAGCACCCGCGGGCAGCCCATGGCTAACGCCACCCAGCGACGACGGCCGACTCCGAGTTCAGGTAGGGACGGGCGGCAACAAGGGCACGCCCGTCGGCCGGGGCCACGTCCAGGTCCTCCAGGGCCCGCTCCATGGCCCAAAGCACCTGGACGATGTCTCCATCGGTGACGGCACCCAGGTGACCGATTCGAACCATCTTCCCGCTCATCTTGCCCTGACCACCGCCGATCACCACCCCGTAGCGTTCGCGGAGGATGCGTCGGTAGGCACCTACATCCAGCCCCGGCATGGGCACGGCCGCGGTCACGGTTGCGGAGCGGTAGCCCTCTGCCGCGTAGAGCTGGAATCCCAGCGCCTCCACACCGACGGCAGTGGCGTTGGCGAGTCGGCGGTGGCGGGCATAGACCTGGCTCAGCCCCTCCTCCTCCAGCATCCGGATGCCCTCTTGGACGGCGTAGAGGACGCCAATAGCGGGCGTCCACGGGGTCATGCCGTTCTCCGCCTCCTGGCGGGCCCGACGCCAGTCCAGGTAGTAACGCGGCGAGCGCGCCTGCTCCGTAAGGGCCCAGGCACGCGGCCCGACGGCGACGAAGGCGATGCCGGGCGGGGCCATCCACCCCTTCTGGCTCCCGCTCACCACCACGTCGATGCCCAGACGGTCAACCTCAACCGGGATCGAGCTGGCCGACGAGACGGCATCGACCGCTACCACCCGCTCCGCTTCCCGCGCGACCTGCACGAGCTCCTCGAGTGGGTTCGTGACGCCGGTCGAGGTCTCGTTGTGGGTGATGAGGACCAGTCGCGCCCTCGGGTACGCAGCCAGGGTCCGGCGCAGGTCGTCAGGATCGATCGGCTGCCCCCATTCCGCCTCCAGCCGCACCACCTGGGCTCCGTAGGCAGCGGCCATGCCGGCGAAACGCTCACCGAAGTTGCCGCCCACGCAGGCGACGACCTCATCCCCGGGCGATACGAGGTTGGCCACCGCGGACTCCAGGCCTCCGCTGCCAGAGCAGGTCAGCACCAGGACTTCGTTCTCGGTCTCAAACACTCGACGCACGCCGGCGCAGACGTCGGCCAGCAGGGCAGCAAACTCGGGCCCGCGATGGTCGATCATGGGCTGGCTTGCCGCCCGCACCACCCGCTCCGGGAGGGGGGTAGGACCAGGGATCCGCAGCTGTTGCTGGTAGATCATGCTTCGCTCCTGCGTCTCGCGCCGGCCGCGGGATGGTCAGCGCAGGATATCGGTGGTGAAGGGGAGTAATGCGATGTGACGAGCGCGCTTCAGCGCCGATGTCAGCCGCCGCTGGTGCTTGGCGCAGGTGCCGGTGATCCGGCGGGGGAGGATCTTCCCTCGCTCCGACAGGTAGCGCCGCAGCCGGCTGACCTCCTTGTAATCGATGTAGTCGATCCGCTCGGCGCAGAAGCTGCAGACCTTACGACTCGAACGTTTCTTCATGGCCTCCTTCAATACCGGATCAGGAGAGGGGGTACCTCTCGCCAGACTCAGAACGGGATCTCGTCAGGGTCGACGTCGCGGATGGGCGGCTCATCGGGAGGCGGTGCCTCCTCGCCAGCCCCGGCTGGCCCGGAGCCAGAACCCCTCGTGTCCAGGAACTGGATCTCCGTGGCCACGACCTCCGTGCGGTTGCGCTTCTGGCCGTCCTGGCCCTCCCAGGAACGGGTTTGAAGCCGCCCCTCCACGTAGATCAGGGATCCCTTCTTGGTGTACTGGGCCACCACCTCGGCCAGGTTGCGCTTCCCCAGGTTCCAGACCACGACGTTGTGGAAATCGGTGAACTCACGTCGCTCGCCGTCGGCACCAGTGCCGTATCGGTTGGTGGCCAAGCCAAAGGTCGTCACCGGCGTCCCGCTCGGCGTGTAGCGCAACTCGGGATCGCGCGTGAGACGGCCGATCAACATCACCTTGTTCAAGCTCACGGCTCCTCGGCCTCCTCTGCCTCCCCTGCGGGCGCGTCCACCTGCTCCTCGGCGACGGGCTCAGGCACCTCGTCCCCCATCTCCTGCGCCTCCGCCCTCTCGCTCGCCGGCTTGGCTTGCTGCGGCTTCTCCCGCCGCGGCCGGTCGGGCTTGCGCACGATCAGATGACGGAAGACCGCGTCCGAGATCTTGATCGTGGCCTCCACCTCGGGGATCCGATCCGGCTCGACCCTGAAATCGGTGAGGACATAGGTGCCCTCGCGGAGGTGACGGACCTCATACGCCAGCTTACGCTTGCCCCAGACGTCCGTCTTGAGCACGGTGCCCTGGACATTCTCGATCAGCCGATTGACCGAGGCAACCGCCTCTTGCACCTGCTGCTCATCGAGCTCAGGGCGAACGATGTAGAGGATCTCGTAGTCGCGCGGCAAGGGCCTTCTCCTCCATGGGCAACAGAGCCCTGCCACGAGTCGTAGCGAACATGAGATCGACCGGCAGGGCCAGAGGAACGGCTGTATTTTATGGCGCCGAGGGATGCCATCGCCCAAGCCCAAGAGGAGCACTTCCCGCGACGCCTCATCCCGCGGCGCGGCTGGTCGGAACCGACCGGCCGAGCGGGGGGGTCGGCGGCTGGCATCGGGCCGAAGCGAGGTGCCGGTGCTGCCCATCGCCGTTGCCGCTGGCTTCCTAGCCGTCTTCATCGCCCTCGTCGTCGCCTACCACCTGAGCACCATCCGAGCCACCTCAGCGCCCGCCATCGACGGGGTCCAGTGCCAAGGCGTGGGCGGCGACACGCAGCAGTACCACGTCCACCTCGACATCATCTACAAGGAGCAGCCAGTGACCATCCCCGGCCAGATCGGGCAGAGCTCCCACTGCACCTACTGGCTGCACACCTCGGGGACCGACGGGATCATCACCGTCCACCTGCCCCCTGAGGCAGCATCGACCCAGCTCACCCTAGGACAGTTCTTCGCGGTCTGGAAGCAACCGCTGAGCCAGCAGCAGGTGGCCACCCTGCCGGTCTCACCAGGGGAGACGCTGCGGGTTTGGGTAGACGGCCGCCAGTACTCGGGGGACCCGGCTGACATCGTCCTCCGGTCTCACGAGCAGATCGTGCTCGAGATCGGGCCGCCCTTCGAGGAGCCCCCGCCCGGCTACACCTGGAACACGAAGGCCTACCCGTCCTGAGCGGGCCTCAGGCAGTCACAGTTACGGCCCAGCCCACAGCATTTCCCCAGCGTCCTGGCGACGATCCTCAGGCATGCCGCAGGTCTACACAGGTTTTTCCACCCTCATCAACACCTTTTCCACAGCCTGAGGGGCATCGTTCCAGGCGTGGGGCCGCCTCAGAGGGTAATGACGGGGCTCGAGCCAGCTCCTCGGGCGAGCGATGGGCCAACCCGGCGACGTAGCGGAGCAGCGATCCGAAACCTCTCGAGGTGGGGAGGATCCAGCCGAGGCCCGGAGTCGAGCTACAGCTCGGACCAGACAAGGGCACGGGCGAGGTGCTGCGACCGAGGGCATCTGGCCTCCGACCCTTCCCCTGGTCGCTAGAGGGTGTCTGAAGACGGGGGTGCGGCTCGTGCCGGGCGATGGGGCACGCTCGAGCCATGGCCAGGTCGGCGACGCTTCGCGTTGCTCTCACCGCCGAGCCGCGAGCTGACCTCAGCGGCGGCTGAGGCAGCGACGCCTC
>DATGLL010000050.1:0-5360 GCA_035294145.1 Candidatus Dormiibacterota bacterium
ACCAAGCTGGCTTGGTGGGGGCCCCGCCCGTAGGCTCAGTTGGAGCCTTCGTGAAGCGCAGAGCCGTGGTAAGACCCGGGCTTCTCGGGCACGCGGCAAGGAAGCGCGAAGCCCGCAAGGGCAACCCCGTGAGGGGTGCCGTATGAGACTATCGCTTACTCAGCGGCAACGGCTGCTACCTTCCCTCGACTCCGGCCGGCTGCTTTGTCAGGGTCGGTCAAGATGATCTCCGCACGTGATGATCGTTCGATGAAGGAATCGATGGGTTCTTGGCAAGGTCCCCATTTCACTTTCAATGGGACAAATCGCCCACCCGAGGCGGTAACTATGTTCCATGCCCGTGACCGCGGACCGTGCCCCCTGTAAGGTGCGGCTGGTTGGGGCTGTGGTCGAGATTGAGTCGGTCCGACCCCCCGTGCGCGTGCGGACCGGGCCCGGGAGGTTGCCGGTGCTGGAGGTGGATGACGAGGTCCCGCTCATCACCGACGCCGACGGTCGGGCCGGTCTCGAGGCCCAGCGCGAAGAGCGGGAGCGACGATGGCGCTGACCGCGCTCGACAGCAGCGTGCTCATCCCCGCGGTGGCGCCGTGGCACGCCGAGCACGGGCGCGTCGATCGTGTTCTGGACCGGCCCGGGCGGGACGCGAACCCGGTCTCGGCCGCGGTGGGATGGGCTCCGGCGCCGCCTCAGGTTTCCTCGATCTCCGCCTCCAGCTCGGCCAAGGAGGTGCTCCGGGCCCGCTCCAGGGCCTCCATGCGCTTTCGCACCTGGGCCTGTCCGTAGGTGGAATGTCCTCGGCGACCATGTCGATCATGGCCCCGAACTCGGGCTGGATCTCGCCCAGCTCGCGGCGGGCGCGCTCCAGGTACCAGCGGTGCTGCTCCTGCTGCACCCCTGGGCACGAGGAACGAGCAGGTTCCCATCGCCGAGGAGGTGGTGCCGGAGGCGTTCGTGACCACCCCCGCCAGTCTCTTCCCCGGTTTCCGGGAGCACGAGCGGCTCATCTCCGCCGCCATCGACGGCTTCGCCGGGCTCAGGGCCGCAGGTACCTGCAACGGCTGGTGGAGCGCATGCGGGAGGCCCGGAGGCGCCGAACCCCGGCCCACGCGGTCCGTTCCGATGGCGATGCGATCACAGCCAGGTTCGCCGCCCGGTGCCCGGCCACGCTCTTGCTCAGCGGGCCGGCGGCAGACGTGCTCGCCGGCGCCCACGTCGGCCAGGGCTGTGGGCGTTACCACCTCATCACCTTCGACACGGGCGGCACCAGCGCCGACATCGGGTCGTGACCGAGCAGGGGATCACCAAGGCCACCGCTCGTGACCCCTTCGTGGCTGGCTACCCGGTGCTCATCCCCGATCGACGTCCACGGCGTTGGGGCGGGTCGAGGGAGCGTGAACTACGTGGATCCCGCGACGCTTTCTGGTGGGCCTACGCAGCGCCGGGCCCGCCGCTCCGCCGGCGTCGCGACGGGAAAGAGGCCGGCCTCCTCACCGCACCTACTGCCTGGTTGTTGCTGGACCCTGACCTTCCTGAGGGGGAGAACTGGCCTCCTGGCGTCGGCCTCTCCTAGATCGCGGAGATGGCGGTGGCCGACGCTCATCGATCACTCGGTCCGCACCTGCCTCGCCCCTGCTAGGGCCAACCGGCGGTGCGCGCCATCCTCAGGAGGAGGATCCGGATGCGGCCCGTGAGATCCGACACCAGCTCTCGGAGGGCGACCAAGGTCTCCTCGTCGCTTGCCCCCGAACGTACGGGGTCAGGCAGGCTCCAGTGCACCAGCTTGGGCTCCCCCTGGAGCTGGGGGCAGGCCTCCCGCACCAGATCGCACAAGCTGATCACGTAGTCGAAGCGCTCGCCGGCGAGCTCGTCGAGATGCTTCGAGCGCAGGCCGGAGGCGTCGACCCCCACCTCCGCCAGCGCTTGTGGCACCTGGGGATGGACCCCGGCCGGGGCGGTCCCGGCGCTGCACGCCTCCACCTGGCCACGGCTCAGATGACGCAGCAACGCCTCCGCCAGCAACGAGCGCGCGCTGTTCCCCGTGCAGAGGAAGAGGACCCGGGCCGGACGCCCTCGGTTGCGGGAAGCCAGCTCCGCATCGTCGTCGACGAGGCGAAGGCCCGGGTGCAGGGCGGAGCCGGTGGCCGCCAGCAAGGCGCCGCATCGCCTCGCGTCCAGATGGTAGTAGACATCACGCCCGTCCGCCGAGCTGCGTCGCTCCACCACGAGCCCGGCCCGGCTCAGCTGCCGGAGGTGGTAGGAGACCAGGTTCTGGGCCCCCCCGGTCAGCTTTGCCAGCTCCCCCACCCGTCGGTCGCTCTCCGCCAGATGGAGCAGGAGCTGCCAGCGCAGGTCGTCCCCCAACAGCTGCAGGAGCGCGACCGGGCTGGCGTCGACCCTCCGGGTCACGCTGCAACTCTAGCAACTCACTCATCCCCGCCCTGCAACCTCACCCATCCTGCCGCCGCCCAACCTGCGACGCCGCCGATGGCGACGTCGCTGGTCCCCGCAGCGACAGGAGGTAGGCCCTGAGGGTCGGGCGATCGCGCTCCCCGTGCAGAGCATCGATGGCCTGCGCGGACGTCATGCCCACCAACGGTCGCTCCCGACACCCGCCATCCTCCCTGGCCTGATGTCCAGGCCGGGGGTGGCCGTCCCACCGTCTGCCTTCGCCTCACGGTGACGCCAGGGAGAGGCTCTGAACTGGCTGAGCGCCGCCTCCAGGACCTGGCCTCGTCGCTCCAAGGGAACTTGCTCGAGCTCCCCCTTCGGCGAGGGCAACCCCGGCCTCTCCCTCTCAGTCGACGGCGACCGACAGCTCCCGCACCAGTTGGCGGACCCTGACCTCGATCTCGTCCCGGATCCGGCGAACCGTCCCCAGGTCCTTGCCGGCGGGATCCTCCACCTCCCAGTCCTCGTAGCGCTTGCCCGGATAGAACGGGCAGCTGTCGCCACAGCCCATGGTGACGACGACGTCAGCCCGCTGAACCGCCGCCTCCGCCAGCGACCTCGGCCGCTCCCGGGAGATGTCGATCCCCACCTCGGCCATGGCCTGGACCACGGTCGGGTGGACCGCCTCAGCCGGTAGCGTGCCTCCGGAGAGAGCCTCCACCCGTCCAGCCGCCAGACGACGGAGGAAGGCCGCCGCCATCTGGCTCCGCCCGGCGTTGTGGACGCAGACGAACAGCACCGTCGGTCGCCTATCCAAGCTCATCCACGGGCTCTCCTGGCTCGGTCCCTTGCGTGAGCACCTGGTCGACCCCGGATCCGCCGGGATCGAGCAGACGGAGCACGGCCACGGCTACCCCCGTCCCGACCAGCTGGGCGAGCAGGAAGGGCGCCACCGAGCCGGGCGCGATCCCGGCGAAGGTGTTCGACAGGGTCCGCGCCATGGTGACGGCTGGGTTGGCGAAGCTGGTCGAGGAGGTGAACCAGTAGGCCGCCGTGATGTAGGCCCCCGCCCCGAACGGGACCAGGGTGGCCCGACGCGAGCGGACGAGGCTGAAGATCACGAAGAGCAGACCGAACGTGGCCAGCCCCTCGCTCAACCAGAGGTCGGGCCCGAGCCGGGCCCGCGTCGAGAGCTCCACCGGGGCCAGGCCGAACATCAGGTTGGCGAGGATGGTGCCGAGCACCGCACCGCCCGCCTGTGCCGCCCAGTACACCAGGCACTCCAGCCGACCGACGCCGCCGAGCAGGTGGTCGGTCAGGGTGACCAGCGGGTTCAGGTGAGCCCCCGACACCGGGCCGACGGCCAGGATCAGGGCCGCGAGGGCAGCGCCGGTGGCCAGCGAGCTCTCCAGCAGCTCCAGGCCGCCATCCTGCGGGCTGAGCCGCTGGGCCGCGATCCCGGAGCCGACGATCGCCGCCAGCAGCAGGGCGCTGCCAACGAGCTCCGCCAGGGCACGACCCGGGAGGGGCAGGGACTCCAAGCTGGGGCTCATCCCAATCTCACCAGGGAAATTGTATCGATGAGAATTGATCAATCTCCACCATGGGGCTGGCCGTGCGATGAGGAGGGCGGCCATCCCAGCCAGCCACGATGCGCCACGAGCCTCGGAGCGGTGGACGGCACGTCCCGCCACACTGCCTGGCCGGGGGTCGTGTCCCCATCGCAGGCGTCTGCGATCACCTCCGGGAAGTCGGTGGCCTCCCTCCGCGTCAACCCTTGGGTGAGACATTCGGCTGGCTTGAGATGCATGAGCCCAGAGGCGATGGGAGAAGCAAGCGTCATGGCGATGATGCAGTTGGGGGCGTCCGCAGAGGAAGCAGGCCCGGGTGGCGCACCTGATCTGGAGGTGCCTGAGCGGTCGCGCCCACGCAGGTACCGCGCCGCCTCTCATGCTGCTACCGTTCGCGCGCACGAGCGGCCGGCAGGTGGCGGAGGCGGCGGGGATGCCACCCCAGACCGCAGGTAGCGACGGCTCGATCGGGTCAACGGGGACGTCGATGCCGCCCGGGATCGTCGGCAGGCCTTCGTGCGCGAGACCTTCGGCGACCCCGAGGGGATCGGCGTCCTGGACGAGACCGGCACTCCGACACCAGCCACCGGCACGACGGCTATCTGACCGAGATCCACGCCGAGTGACCGTCCCGGTCGATGTCTCGGTCCTGTACGCCGACGACCAGCACCATCCCTCCGTGCGAGCGGAGCTCGCCGGGCTGGCCGCCGCCGGCGACGACCTGATCACCTGCAACGACATCCTGCTGGAGACCGTGGTCCTCGCCCAGCGCCGACTCGGCCCGGGGGCCGTGGCCATGCTGCTGGACGATCTGCTGCCGGCCATGGACGTGTTGTGGGGCGACCGCGCCACCCACGAGGGGGCGTGCGCCCGCCCGTTGGCGGCAGGAGAACGAAGGGTGCCGCGGTGGATTCAGATCAGCTTCACGATGATGCGCCGAAGGCGGATCGACGTGACGCTGGCCTTCGACAATCGCTTTGCCGAACGCGGCTTCCGGACCATCCCCGGCTGACGCGCAGAGGCGATTGGCGGCGGTCGACCGCGGGGCGGCACCAGGCCGCGAAGGGAGCGCCGGTACCTAGGAGCGAGGGTGACGTCAGCCCGAGCCGCCCGAGCCAGAGACCGCCATCAGCAGGTCGGGATGGACGAGGATGGCCAGGCCCAGGAGCGCCACCGCCGTCCCCGCGATCCGGGAGAGGCCGACGCCGTGGCGCCAGTTCTTCTCGGCCAGGAAGATCAGGGCCAGCAGCGCCATCCAGACCAGGTTCATGAGGCCGACCACGACCAGGATCGACATCAGGGCCCAGCAGCAACCCAGGCAGTAGGCGCCGTGGGAGAGGCCGGCCCGGAAGGCACCGATCGCGCCGCTCCCGAAGTCGTGGCTCATGATGAACCCCAGCG
>DATGLL010000051.1:0-14336 GCA_035294145.1 Candidatus Dormiibacterota bacterium
CCGCCCGACCTCGATCTGGAGGCGAAGATGCTGCGAACCATCGTCCACGGCCTGCTCGCCCTCGGCGGCTGCGTCGCCCTCGTCGCCGGCTCGGTGCCACCTGGAGGCCCCGGAGGGACACCGGCTCGCCCCTCTGCCCGGCGTCGCCGCAGCCTCACCACATGATCTGCCTCGGCGCCTCCCTGGCCCTGACCCCGTCGGCCCCACCGCTGGAGGAGACAGCAAGGGGCTCCACCGACGACGCCAACCACGGCTGAGGGACGGAGCGTCTCACACCGGGGAAGGCGCCGACCGGTCGCCTCCCGGGCCCTCGGATGACTCGCAGGCGACGGCGCATCCAGCATCCGCGGTGACCTCGTCCACCGCCCCTTAACCCGCTCGCGATCCCGCTCGTCCGCTGTCCACAGCACGACCGAAAGCTCCTCACCTCAGGGCTGGTCGATCAGGCCAAACCGGAGGCTCCACGCCGCCGCCACGCCGAGGCCCGGGCCCGTAAGCGCGGCGCCCACCACTTCGAGTTGGACTCCCAGAGGATGCATCGTCCTCTCCATCGATCGCCCCACCCGGCGGCAGGCGGAGCAGACGAGCGCGAAACGCGGCCGTTCGGGGTGCGCCACTCGTTCCTCCTCCCGATCCCGACCCTGAGCCTGCATCCCAGCAGAGGGCCGAGGACGCGATCGCCTGGGCTCGCGTCCACCGGCTCACCGAGGAGCTGCCGCCGGCTCGGACGTGGCCCGGGCCATGCCTCACCTGCCAGGCGGCGACGCCCTGCGGATCTTCTCCATACGAAGCGCCCTTGAGGCCGAGGGCCGAAGCTGGGGAGGCGCGTCGCGCCCACGGCCTCCAAGACGTTGCCTGCTCGCCGCCATCGTGCTCCGTTCGGTCACGAGCTGATTTATCATCAGCGCGGTGACCGTCCCAATAATGATGAATGATCCACCGTCCGCCGAGCGCGAGGTCCGGCACGGCCGACTCCGGGAGGCCATGGCCAGCCATGCCCTGGATGCGTTGCTCCTCTACGCCGCCGGCTGGCGGCGAGAGTACGTCCGCTACGTCACCGGCGCCCGACTGAGCGCCAGCTTCGCCGTCGTCTTCCTCCCCCTCGCGGGCGATCCCGTGGCGCTGGTCGCCTCAGGGGAGGATCGACGGGCGGTGGAGGAGGCAGGCTGGGTGGCCGACGTGCGTCCCATCCGTCCTCTACAGCTCGACCAGCCCCGGGGGCTTCGCCGAGTGGGTGTGGCCCACCTGGAGCTGATGCCGGAGGCGATCCTGGGGCAGGTCGAGGAGGCGCTGCCCGGCGTCGAGCTGACCTCGGCGACCCAGCTGGTCGACGCTGTCCAGCGCGTCAAGTCCCCCTGGGAGCTGGAGCAGGTCCGGCACGCCGCCCGTGTGTGCGAGGCTGGCTGGGAGTCCTTCGTCCGGGCGCTCGCCCCGGGCGTGCCCGAGTACGTGGTGGTGGCGGCGGTCGAGCATGAGCTGAAGCGGCTGGGGGCGGAGGACAACTTCATGCTCATCGCGTCGGGCGGCCGGGAGGTGATGGGCATGACCCCACCAGGGGAGCGGCGCTTGCAGGTTGGGGACATGGTGCGCACCGAGCTGACCCCGCAAGTCAACGGCTACTGGTGTCAGATCTGCCGGACGGCGGTGGTGGGCGAGCCGAATGCGGACCAGCGGCGATCCTCGGAGCTGTTCCTGGAGGCACTGGAGGCCGGCCTCGCCGCCATCCGGGCCGGGGTGACGGCGCACGACGTGGCACGGGCCGAGAACGACGTCTTCCGTCGCCACGGCTACGGCGAGTACTGCACCTCCCGGTACACGCGCGTCCGAGGCCACGGTCATGGGCTCCATCCCGACGAGACGCCCTCGATCGTCGAGGGCGACCACACCGTGCTGGAAGCGAACTCGGTGGTCATCATCCACCCCAACACCTACACCCCCCTGGCCGGGTACCACGTGCTCGGCGATCCGGTGGTGGTTACCGCTCACGGCTACGAGCCCCTACTCACCACCGAGCGGAAGCTCTTCGAGGTCGCGTCGTGAAACGGGGGCTGGTGGTTCTCGAGGAATGGGCTCCGGCCGAGCTACGTTCCCGGGTCGAGACCCTGCAGCGACGCCTGATCGAGCAAGGGGTCGAGGTCGCCGCCATCTACGGAGACGTCCACCGCTCGGGGGACATCACCTACCTCACCAACCTCTGCCTCTACTGGAATGAGGGGATACTGCTGGTGCCAGCTCGAGGGGACCCAACCTTTCTCACCAAGCTCTCCCCTCGAGTCCATCCTTGGATGCGGGCGACCTCGACCGTGACGGATCTGCGTAGCGGACCGGATCTCTCGCGGTTGGTGACCGAGCGTCTCGGCGACCTCGACCCCGGGGCGCTCGGGATCGTGGATGGGCATTGGTGGCCTGCCATCCTCCTACGCTCGCTGCCGGCCGCCCTCCCCGGCTGGCAGATCCGGGATCTCGGTCCTCTCGTCCGGGGGTTGCGGCTGCGGCCTTCCTCGTCCGAGCTGGCGGTGCTCCGGGAAAGCGCCGCGGTGGCTACCCAGGCCTGGCGGACAGGGGCGCTCCCCGGCCTCACCCCAACCGAACGGGTGGCGGCAGCGGAGCGGTCGGCACGCGAGCACGGGGTCGAGGACGTCCTGGCGCGGGCCTCTGCGGTGTGGCTCGAGGTGGTGGTGGAGTACCGCGGTTACTGGACCGCGGTCGCGGGCGGGTTGCAGGTCCAGGCCAGCCAGGCGGCGCTGGCCGAGGCCGAGGCCAGGCTCCGGCCGGGGGTCAGCCGCCGGGATCTGGAGGCGGGCGGCGTCACCCTCCTCCATCATGTGGACCTGGAGACGGGCGGTGACCACCGGCCGGACGAGGATCGGGACGCGCCCCTCGAGGAGGGCGCGGTCGTGGTCCTGAGCGCGGGTCGATCCGGGGAGCGGCTGATGCACACCTACCTGATCACCGCCGACGGCCCGGAACGACTCACGGGGACCTGGGAGGGAGCATGAGGATCCTGACCAACGCCGACGTCGAGCGGGTCATCCGACCCGAGGAGTGCATCGCGGACCTGGAGGCGGCCTACCGCGAACTGGCCCTCCAGCAGGCCGCCAACCGTCCCCGCAACCACACCTTCTTCCCGGTGGAGGACGACCGCTACCCCGGCTTCCGTTTTCGGTTCAAGTCACAAGAGGGCGGCAACCTCTCTTCAGGGGTCTGGGCCACCCGGATCACGGCGGATATGGCCGGCCTGGAACCGCTCCCCAACGGAGGTCGGCGCCGTCGGCTGATCCCAGCCGCACCCGGCAACACCTTCGTCGGGCTGGTCACCCTCTACAGCCTGCGAACGCTCGAGCCGCTGGCGGTGATCCATGACAGCTATCTGCAGAAGGTACGGGTAGCGGCGACCTCAGCGATCGGGATCCGGGAGCTAGCCAACCCGGAGGTGAGGGTGGCGGGACTCTTCGGCTCAGGCTGGCAGGCAGCCGCCCATCTCGAGTACCTGCTGTTGGTGCGGCCCAGCGTGGAGGAGATCCGCGTCTACAGCCCCACCGCCGCCCATCGCGAGGCCTTCTGCGAGGAATGGTCGCACCGCACCGGCCGGCGGGTCGTGCCGGTCGACCGCCCCGAGGAGGCGGTTCGCGGCTGCCAACTGGTGACCTGTGCCACCGCCACCGTCGAGCCCTGCTTCGACGGGCGCTGGCTCGAGCCTGGGACCCACGTCACCTCGATCACCTCGCCCGACGGCACCCAGCCGCCGCGGCGGGAGCTGGACGACGCCACTTTCGACCGGGCCGACGTGATCGTGGTCCTCTCCAAGGCTCAGATCGAGCACGACGACCAGATCGACATCCTGGGGCCGGTGCGCCGGGGGCGCAAGCGTTGGGAGGACATCGGCGAGCTGGGTGACCTGCTCGTGGGCCGTTGCCAGGGTCGCACCGACCCGGACCAGATCACCGTCTTCGCCAACAACACCGGTATGGGGCTGCAGTTCGCCGCCGTCGGCGCCCGCGTGCTGCGCAACGCCGAGGCCTTGGGCCTGGGGCGGGAGGTGCCGACCGAGTGGTTCCTGGAGGAGACCACCCCATGATGGAGGAGCGCGTCGGCGGACGCTGTGTCAGGTTCGGGGACAGCGTGAACACCGATGTCATCATCCCCGGGCGGTACCTGGTGAGCATCGACCCGGTGGAGCTGGCCGAGCACGCCTTCGAGCCCCTGGGACCAGAGGTGCAGGCCAAGGTCCGATCCGCCCCCGTGATCGTGGCGGGGGCCAATTTCGGGTGTGGCAGCGCTCGCGAGCAGGCAGCCACCTGCCTCATAGGGGCGGGGGTGCGGGCGGTGGTGGCGCGCTCGTTCGCCCGCGTGTTCTTTCGCAACTGCATCAACACCGGACTGCTGGCCGTGGAATGCCCGGCGGCGGTGGAAGCCGCCCAGGATGGCGACGAGGTCTGGGTGGATCACCGGGAGGGGCTGGTCGAGGTGGCAGGGCGGAGTTTCAGGTTCGCCCCCTACCCCGAGAGCCTGCGCCGCATCCTGGAGAGCGGGGGACTCATCCCCTACCTCAAGCAGGTCCTGGCGACGCAAGCGAGGTGAGCAAGCGGATGCCAACGTTCGTCGAAAAGGTCCTGGCTCGGGCAGCTGGGCTTGCCGAGGTGGCGCCCGGCCAGATCGTGGATGTCGAGCCCGACCTCTACATGAGCCACTCGGCCAGCTGGCGTTGCATCCGGGCCCTGGAGCGGCTGGGCACTGACCGGCTCTACGACCCCTCCCGAATCGCGATGGTCATGGACCACATCTCCCCGGCCCGGACGGCCAAGACCGCCGACGACCAGCGCCTCTGTCGGGAGTTCGCCGCCCGGCATGGCATCGCCAAGTTCTGGGACGTCGACGCTGGCATCGCCCACCTGGTCCTGATGGAGGAAGGGCTGGTGCGGCCAGGCATGGTCATCATCGGCACCGACTCCCACTCCACCATCTACGGGGCCCTCGGCGCGTTCGGGACCGGGGTCGGGTTCAGCGAGGTCACCGCCACCTGGGTGACGGGCAAGCTGTGGATGAAGGTGCCCGGCTCGCTGCGGGTGGACATCGAGGGGCGCATGTCTCCGGGCGTCACGGCCAAGGACCTGATGCTCTGGCTGATCGGGCAGCTGACGGCCGACGGCGCCACCTACCTCTCGGTCGAGTTCCACGGCAGCTATCCCGCGAGCCTCACCGTCTCCGAGCGGATGACCATGTGCAACCTGGCCATGGAGCTTGGCGCCAAGAACGCTTATGTGCCTCCCGACGACGTCACCCGCGCCTACCTGGCGGAGCGTGGCGTCCCGCCGGGGGCCTACGAAGAGGTGTTCCCCGACCCCGAGGCCCAGTACGTGCGCACGGTGGCCGTGGAGGTGAGCCAGCTCGAGCCGCAGGTCGCCTGCCCGCACACGGTCGACAACGTCCGCCCGATCGGGGAGGTGGCCGGCACCCGCGTCGATCAGGTCTTCATCGGCTCATGCGCCAACGCCAAGTACGACGACCTGGTGGAAGCGGCGCGCATCCTGAAGGGACGGCGGGTGGCTCCCGGCGTTCGGCTCCTGGTCACCCCTGCCTCACGGCAGGTGGTGGCCCAGATCGTCCGCGACGGCACCTACGCCGCCCTGCTTGAGGCCGGCGCGTTGATCACCAACCCCGGCTGCGGCGCCTGCGCCGGCGACGGTGGGGCGATGGCAGACGGCGAGGTCACCTTCTCCACCGCCAACCGCAACTTCCAGGGTCGAATGGGCAGCTACCGTTCCGAGATCTACCTGGGCAGCCCGGCTACGGCCGCGGCCACCGCCGTCCGTGGCGCCATCACCGATCCCCGGGAGTTCCTGTGAACCTGGTTGAGAAGATCCTGGCCCGCGCCAGCGGCCGCGCGCGGGTGACCCCCGGTGAGGTCGTGATCGCCGACGTCGACCGTATCCTGTTGCACGACCTCAGCTGCTACCTCACGGCCAAGGTGCTCGAGGAGGAGGTGAGGCAGCCGGTTCGCTATCCAGAGCGTGTGGTGGTGGTGTTCGACCATCATTTCTCGCCTCCCACCGAGGAGCAGGCCCGGATGCTCCAGGCGAACCGCGCCTGGGCCCAGCGGCACGGGGTCCACCTCTTCGACTGCGGGAGCGGCAACATCCACCACGTCGCCCTCCACGCTGGCTTCATCCAACCGGGGACGGTGGTGGTGGGGTCCGACAGCCACACCCCGGTCCACGGCACCGTGGGCTGCTTCGCCACCGGTCTTGGCAACTACTCCCACGCCGCCCTGGGCCTGCCCTTTGGCAAGGCCTGGTTTCGCGTCCCCGAGCTGGTCCGGATCGAGGTCGAGGGAACGACCCGGCCCGGGGTGACCGCCCGTGACGTCGCCCTGTTCTTGACCGGTCAGATCGGCGAGGGCGGCATGATCTACCGGGCCCTCGAGTTCGCTGGTCCCTACGTGGAGGGACTTGAGGTCTTCGACCGATGGCTGTTCCCGTTGATCGCGGTGGATGTCGGAGCCAAGTCCGGGCACGTCCAGCCCGACGAGCGAACCCTGAACTTCCTCGCCGAGCTGACCGGGCACCGTCCGGAAGCAGTGCGCGGTGACGGTGACGACGTGGCCGAGGTGCTGGGCTGGGAGGTGAGCGGGCTTGAGCCGCAGGTCGCCTGCCCGCCGACCGTAGGCAATGTGCACCCGGTGTCCGAGGTGGCAGGAGTGCCCATCCAATGGGCCGAGCTGGGCGGCCACGGCGGAGGCCGGCTCCAGGACATCCGGCTCGCCGCGCAGGTGCTGCGAGGACGGCACGTACATCCGGGGGTGCGATTCAACGTGGTGCCCTCCAGCCGCTGGGTGTTCACCCAGGCCTTGCGCGAGGGATTGGTCGAGGAGCTGCACCGGGCCGGGGCCACCTGGTTCCCTCCCAGCGCGGGCTCAAACCAGGCCATCAACATGGGGGCATTGGCCGAGGACGAGGCCATGGTCTCCACCCATGCTCGCAACTTCCCCGGCCGCAACGGCAGCGGGCGCATGTATCTCGCCTCGGCCCTGACCGTGGCCGCCTCGGCGGTCGCCGGCTGCCTGAGCGACCCGCGGGAGTTCGTACGATGAAGGCACAGGTCCGGGGTCGCTGCTGGGTCTTCGGCGACAACGTCCCGACCGACGCCATCGTGCGCTCCCACCTCATCACCAGACCCATGGACGAGATCCGCCGGCACGTGTTGGAGGGATTGAACCCACGGTTCCCCCGAGAGGTGCAGGCTGACGACGTGGTCGTCGCCGGCCGGCACTTCGGCCAGTCGTCGGGCCGGGCGATCGCCGTGCGCGCCCTGAAGGCCACCGGGGTGGGCTGCGTGGTCGCCGAGAGCTTCGCCCGGACCTTCTACCGCAACGCCTTCGAGATGGGGCTCCCGATCCTGGAATGCCCCGGCATCACCGGTCTCGTCTCCGAAGGAGACGTGCTGACCGTCGACCTGGAGGAGGGAAGCGTCGTCAACGAGACGACGGGGGGCCGCGCCCAGGCCACGCCCATCCCCCCCTTCCTGCGTCGGATGTTGGAGGCGGGCGGCATCATCCCCATCGCGAGGCAGCTGGCGGAGGGCGTCGATCGCTAGCTCACCCACCCCCCAGGCCTACATCTTCACCCTCCTTGAGCGACACGTGGCCGACGAGGTGTCATCAGCCACCGTCGTCGAGGCTCTGGGGCGGCTCAACATCTCCGAGCAGGTCGCCCGGCTGACCCTCTCTCGGATGGTCGAGCGTGGCTACTTCGTGCGCCGCCGCCAAGGTCGCCGCATGCACTTCCTGATCACGGACCGCTGTCGCGAGGTGCTGCGGGTCAACCGGTCCCGCCTCCAGGAGTCCCTGACCGAGCGGGACCAGCCGACCGCCAACCAGTGGACGTTGCTGAGCTTCTCCATCCCCGAGGTACGACGGCGCGACCGACGTGCGTTGCGGGTGAAACTGGCCTGGGAGGGCTTCGGGCCGCTTCGAGACGGGGTCTGGATCGCCGCCGGCGAGCGCGACGTGAGCAGGATCGTGCAGGAGCTGGAGCTGGACGGGTGCGTGGACGTCTTCGTCGGCCAGATCCGCGACCCAGAGCGCGTCGTGCGCCGGGTGTGGGAACTGGACACCCTCCGGGTCGGCTACGACGAGTTCCTCCGGCGCTGGGATGGGGCTGGCCTGCCGCCCGAGGCCCGAGACGAGCTCGGCGCTGAGATCCTGCTGATCACGGAGTGGCGAATGCTGGTGCGCGCCTATCCCCGGCTGCCGCCCGAATACCTCGACGGGGACTGGCCCGTGGCTCGTTGCGAGGAGGTGGTCCGTCGACGTCGAGAGGAGCTGGAACCGCCGGCCCGGCGTCGGTTCCAGGAGATCCTCGACGCCCAACCTGCCCCACCTCCTGGCCCAGCGGGGGGCTCACCAGCCGCATGCTCCTCGCCCGGGCGCACCACCCCCCGGTCGCGGTCGGGCACCTGGGTCCCGTCCCCCCTCAAGTGACGCCTCAGCCCGGCCGGGCCCATGCCGCGATGGGCGCCTCCGCCGGCGGGTCCGGGGCCGCCGGCGGAGGCCACGACTCACAGCGGGGTGCGAACCGCTCCCCAGCCGTCGGCCACGGTCGGCCCGGCCTGCGCCAGTGAGGTGGGCTGCTGGTCGACCACGTTGAGGCCAGGGATGTCGAACCGCATCTGCGCCCCAAGGCAGGTGATCGGGTTGCTGGTCAGATAGCTCGTCATCTCCGCCGCCGTGCCCCCACCGGTCCCCTTCAGGGCGGCGGCCGCGACGCAGCCGGCGTAGTAGGCAGAGCTGATCTCGGAATCGACCGGTTCGTGCGCGTAGGCCTTAAAGCGGGCCCGGAACGTGCTCCAGGCGCTCCGTTCGGCGGCGGTCAAACCGGCGCTCCCAGCGGCCAGGGTCGAGATCCCGTACAGCCGGCTCGGGATCGGGAAGGGTAGAGCCCGAAGGAACGAGTTGGTGACCGCCTGGGCGCCCAAGACCACCGGCAGGTCCATGGCCAGGGAGTGGTACGAGGTGAGGGCGGCGAGGGTGGCGGTGCCGATGCTGGCGAAGAACAGCACCTGGGCACCGTCGGACTTGAGCTGGAGCAGCTGGGTGGTCACATCCGAAGCCGAGGGGTTCATGGCCCGGCTGACGACCTTCAGCCCCGCCGCCGATGCCCCCTGCTGCACGGCCGTAAGCTGCGAGGTCCCCGAGGCATCGGCCGTGTAGAGCACCCCGATGGTCTGCAGGTGGGCCGACTTGACGGCGGACAGCATCGGAGCCACCACCGCCTTCTCCAGCGCCGAGACCTGGAAGACGCTCGAGCCGGCCTTGGGGAAGAGCACCGGCAGCACCGACACCCCGATCACGTTGGAGAGCTGCGGGATCGCGCCCTGGGTAGAGGGCAGGGCGCCGGCGAGGATCACCACATGCGAGTTGACCGTCGAGAGCTGCCGTGCGCAGGTCGCACCCCCCGTGGGGGTGCTCTGAGTGTCGCAGTACTGCACCCGTAGCAGGTGACCGGCCACCCCACCCGACCGATTCACCTGGTCGACAAAGAAGTTGAGGCCCTTCTGCTGGGCCTCCCCGCCGTTTGCCCCGGCCCCGGTCAGGTCGTCCAGGGACCCCACGACCCAGACCGGCTTGGCGGGACTGGAGGCAGGGGCTCGGCTGCTCGGCGCCCCTGCTCCCCCACAGGCAGCCAGCGCCAGCGGAAGCAGGCCCGCGATCACTCCCAGGGCGCGACCCCAGCGAGGAACACGTCTCGGACCCACCCCCCCGCACACCAGGCGAGCCGGCGTCGTCCCGCCCCGCGCCTTCTCCCCCTTGCGCGCCGCGATCCGTCTCCTCTTCACGCTCCTCCCTCCATCGTGCTCATGGGTGCCACAGCCCCTCCCTCGGCCCTCGGTCGGCGAAGCGCTCGGGTTCCCCACCCTGTCCCCAAGGCTCGCCACCTGCCTCCCCCAGGTGAGGGCGCCCCTCGACGACCCGCCCCAGGCGCAGGGCAATGAGCCGATCGGCGAGGGACTCCAGCACCTGTAGGTTCTGCTCGACCACGACCATCGTCACCGTCCCCTTGAGCTGCTCCAGAGCGGTAACCACCACCGCCACCATGGCCGGGGCGAGCCCCTGGCTGGGCTCGTCCAAGAGGAGCACCGAAGGCTGGGTCATGAGCGCCCGGGCGATCGCCAGCATCTGCTGCTCACCGCCGGAGAGAGCGCCGCCCGGCGCATCCTGGAGCTCCCCCAGCCGTGGGAAGAGATCGAAGACCCGAGCCATCCGACGGCGATGGTCCCGATCCGACCGCCACCGTCCCCGTGCCGTCGCCGTCACCTCCAGGTTGGCCCGAACGGTGATCGACCCGATGATCTGGCGGCCCTCCGGGACCAGCGCCAGCCCTCGGGCCACCCGACGGTCCGGCGGGGCTCCGCCCAGGCTTCGCCCTCCGAGGAGGACCTCCCCTCGCGCGCGTCGGTTCAGGCCCGCAAGGGCGTTGAGCAGCGTGGTCTTGCCAGCACCGTTCGGGCCGACGATGCCCAGCACCTCCCCTGCCGCCACGGCGAAGGCGACGTCGTGGAGCACCGTCACCGCCCCGTAGCCAGCCGAGAGGCCGGACACCACCAGCTCCTTGCCGGCCCCGGCCGTGGCCACCTCTCGCCGATGGTCGGGCCCTGAGGGGAGGCTCGGCTGCATGGCCGGCGCAGGCTCAGATCCGAGCTCGTCCGGCCGGCCCTCTCGGACCACACGGCCCCCGTCCATCACGTAGACACGGTCAGCTAGCGCACGGATGAAGTCGAGGTTGTGGTCGACAACCAGCACCGATGCCCCTTGCCGGCGGAGGCGGTCGAGGTGGGCCCGCAGCGCCTCGACCTCCTCCAGGGTCAAGCCCACCGCAGGCTCGTCGAGCAGGAGCAGAGGCGCGTCGCGGACGATCGCCCTCGCCAGCTCGACCGACTTCCGCTCCCCCCCTCCCAGGGCCTGGACCGGGCGGTCGGCGAGGTCGTCGAGCGCCAGCCCCGCGAGCGCCCGGCGTGCTCGGGCGAACGCCAGAGCCTCGGTCGAGGAGGAGCGTCGGAACACCGACGGCTCGACCGCCTCCAGGCCGAGCGCCACGTTCTCGACCACGGTGAGCCCCTCCACCAGACGCGGGACCTGGAAGGTCCGGGCGATCCCGCGCCGAGCCCGCCAGGCCGGGGAGAGCCGGCTGACGTCCTCCCCATTGAGGCCGACCATCCCCGCCTGGAGCCGCTCCACCCCGGATACCAGGTTCAGGAGGGTGCTCTTCCCCGCTCCGTTGGCACCGATCAGGCCGACCACGGTGCCCGGGGGCACCGACAGGTCGACACCATCGACGGCGACCAATCCACCGAAGCTGCGGCGGGCGCCCCGGACCTCCAGCCCCCGTCCGGCTCGGATGCCATCGGTGGCCTGAGGAGGCGAGGGGGCGACGGCTGGGATCGGGCGCGGGCGTCCCTTCTGGTTGAGACGCGCCCAGAGGCCGACCAGACCACCCTCAAGCCCAGGCCGGAGGAAGAACATGACGGCTAGGAAGAGCACCCCATAGACCAGCAGCTCGTAGTGCCCGAAGCCGTTCAGGAGTGCCTGCACCCAGAGGATGGCGACGGCCCCGATCAGCCCGCCCAGGCGATAGCCCATCCCACCCACCACCACCAGAGCCGCGAGCTGCACCGAGGGCACCACCCCGATGGCATCGGGGACGATCAGCCCTTGCCAGACGAAGAGCAGGGCACCAGCGAGGGCAGTGAAGAACACGCCGGCCACGAAGGCCGCCAGCTTGACTCGATGCACGGGCACCCCGAGGACCTCGGCCGCCAGCTCGTCCTGCCGCACCAGGCGCAGGATGCGACCGCGCTTGCCAGCCACCATGCGATCCAAGGACAGCACCACGAGCCCGGTAAGAACGACGACCAGCCCGTACCACTGAAGGTCGCTGCTCACCGTGAGCACGCCCAAGTCGAGCCGTCGCGCCGTCGTCAGGCCTGAGGCCCCTCCAGTGAGGTCCGGGAACACGAGCAGCAGCTCGGCGAAGGCCATGGCCAAACCGAGCGTCGCCACCGCAAAGTAGTGGCCCGACAACCGCACCAACAGCCACCCCAGCGGCACCGCCACGGCCACGGTGAGGAGGACGGCGACGAGGAGACTCGGCACCATCGGCCAGTGCAGGCGTTGGGATACGATCGCCGTCGTGTAGGCGCCGAGGCCGAGGAAGAGGCCGTTGCCGAGCGACAGCATCCCGGCGTAGCCGAACATGAGGTTGAGGCCGGTGGCGGCGATCCCATAGAGGCAGGCGGTGGTGAGGAGACCCGCGTCCAACCGTGGGAGCCCCAACCACGGCCCGGCTAGCGCTACGGCCAGCAGACAGACCTGAACGACCCGTGTCCGCAGCCTGGCCGAGCCCACCGCCTCGGCCAGCCCCCGCGCCCCGATCCTCGTCCCGGACCCACCTTCCCCGAGCCCGAAGAGGGTCATGCCCTCGCCACCCCGCCGAAGCGCTGCCCCCGGCTGAGGTAGATCAGCCCCGCCAAGAGCAACACGCCGAAGGCCATCGGCACCTCCAGGAGGGGGCTCAGGTAGGCCCCCACCACCCCCTCCCCCAGACCCAGGGCCAGGCCAGCCCACAACGCCCGGCCGGGATGGAACATGTTGGCGGTCGCCGCCGCGGCAAAGCCGCTGAGCGTGAGCGAGAGGCCGGCATTGTACGTCACGCCGTTGATCGGCACCAGCAGCAGGGCAGAGAGGCCTCCCAGCACCCCGGCCAGGCCATAGGAGAGCTGGCGCATGCGGGCGACATCGATCCCCAGCAGCGCGCTCGCGCCCGGGTTCTCGGCGCATGCGGTCATGGCCTGACCGATCAAGGTGAATCGGAAGAAGGCGGCCAGCGCCACCGTGGCTCCCAGGGTGATCCCGATCAGCAGCAACGCCTGCCGGCTGATCGCGGCTCCGCCAACCGCGAGCGGGGGGCCGCTCATCAGCGCCGGGAAGGAGTACTGATCGGCACCCGCCAGGAGGTCAGCCATGCCCTCGGCCACCAGGGCCACCCCCAGAGCGATCATGATCAATCGGCTTGGGTTCCAGTGCAGCCGGTTGCGCAGCGCCAGCCGCTCGAACAGCAATGCGCCGACGGCGGCAGCCCCAATCCCACAGATGGCCGCGGCGGCGAGAGGGAGGCCAACGGTCACCAGCTTCGCGGTCAGGAGCCCGCTCACCGTGTACGTCTCCCCTTGGGCCAGGTTCACCACCCGGGAGCTCCGATAGCAGAGCACGATGGCCACCCCCATCAGCGCATACACCGACCCGTTGACCAAGGAGGAGAAAAGGGTCTGGAGGACGACGCTCATCTCGCGCTTCCGGCGAGCGCGCTCATGCCGGCCTCAAGCCACCTGACGCCGGCAGGGAAGAGTGGATCGAGCCGGACCGGCGTCGGGCCGCACGACCACGATGGCCGCACGCAGGTGGACGAGCGCGGCCGACAGGCCTCCCCATGCCAAGCAGGGGCCCCTGCCGCTCCGCCATCGTACGGACGTCCCAAGAGATGTGGATCGCACCAGGACCCGACGTCCATCCCGGCGCGCATGTTACTCAGAATTGGGACGATCGGCAATGATTCTGACGAAGATCTGCTGAGGAAGATCTGCTGAGGAAGGTTCGACAGCCGGCTGCCCTCCCCCAGACGGAAGCGACCTCTGGAAGCCCTTCCCGGGGCGGGTGGTGGCGCCACCCTGGCGCTGCCTGATCCGGGGGGACACCGCCTCGACCACCGATGAGGTCCTCCCCTGCAACCGGCCCTCATCGGTTCGCCTTAAGCAGGGGGATGGGCAGCATCCGTGCCGCCCGCTAACGGCTGGAGGCCTATCCCCTCGACCTCCGACCGGCGGCGCTGGACCGCGGCGCGGTGACCGGCCAGCGCCGACGGCCGCAGGTGCCGAACGCGATCCGTTGCCGCTGAGTAAGCGATAGTCTCATACGGCACCCCTCACGGGGTTGCCCTTGCGGGCTTCGCGCTTCCTTGCCGCGTGCCCGGGAAGCCCGGGTCTTACCACGGCTCTGCGCTTCACGAAGGCTCCAACTGAGCCTACGGGCGAATACCTCGCCAGGTTGATCGCGGCGTTCTCATCGCGCTGGTGGCGCGCCCCACAGCCGTCGCACGTCCAGTGCTCGGCCCAACCGAGGTCCTGGATCGAGCCGCACCGATGGCACGTCTTCGAGCTGGGGAAGTACTGGTCAGCCTCCACCAACTCCGAGCCGTACCAGCCGGTCTTGTAGCGGAGTTGCCGACGAACCTCGGCGAGAGCCGAGTCCGCAAGTCCGCGACGTCGTGCCCTGGCCCCCGACAGCC
>DATGLL010000052.1:0-20268 GCA_035294145.1 Candidatus Dormiibacterota bacterium
CGGGACGCGCACGACCGATGCGGACCTCGAGCGCCGCGATGCGCGCTGCGGTCACTGCCCGGTCTCGTGTGGGGTCACTCGCATCACGGTTCACATCCCGCCCACGTGCCTGCCTGGAGGAGCGCGTCCCGGTCCCGAACCGGCGCACCCGCTCCCAGCACGGCGACCATCTGGTCGACGCCTACGCCCGCTCCTCCGGCGCAGGTCCGTCCTCCTCGCTGGGCCGGTCCCCGAGCCTCAGCTCCTCGACGCTGACCCCGAGCTCTCGGGCGAGGGCTCGCGCATGACGTCGGCTGGGCCTGGTCTGGCCGGCCTCCCAGTAGCGCAGCGTGCGCTCGGCGACGCCGATCCGATGGGCCAGCTCGGTCAACGAGGACGCCCGGGGGTGGCCGCTGCCAACCGCCCCCAGGCCGATCACTGCTCGCGCGAGCGGATCTCAAGCTTGTCGCACACGTCGCGCAGCGGCACTCGACCGCCTTCGGGCCAAGGAACAGCCTGGTGCCGCCTCTTTCGTGGTCCGATCCCCGCTGGCGCGCGTGCCGCAGCCCAGCCCCGTAGGCGCGGTCTCGTCGCCACCGAGACCGATGCTCGTGACGCGCCCGCGACGACTTGCCCACAGGGACCTCGCGCGGAGGGCTCCTCACGCCGCCTCACGCTCGAGGGCAGCGCGATCCCAGCCGCCGAGGACGGCCGCCGCCTCATAGCTGCTCTGGAGGAAGCTCAGGAGCGTCCCCTCGGGATCCGCAGCCCTGCGCACCAGGCGGTAGGGCAAGAGGAACTCGCCCAGGGCGAGGTCGTAGCCGGCGCCTGGGGGCTGGACCGGCCAGTCCCGAAATCCGGCGGGCTCCGGATACGCGTAGGAGTAGAAGCTGCCCTCCTCCGCCCCGCCCGGCCAATAGCCGCAGCTGCTCAGCTCGTGGCTGTAGGCCTCGCGCATCACCCAGTCGGCGCAGTTGGGAACGCCACCGGGATGTCGGGGGGCGCGCCGACCCGAGAACCGGGTCACGGCCAGGTCGAAGGCGCCCCAGAAGAAGTGCACCGGGCTGGCCTTGCCCAGGAAGCGGGCCCGGAACCGGCTCAGGACCCGATGGGCGTGTACCAGGGACAGCCAGAAGCGGTGGACGTACTCGGGATCGTAGCTGGCGTGCCGTTCGTCGACGGGGAAGGGGATGGCCTCGGGGACCTCCACCGGTCGGGGCAAGAGGTCCACCTGAACCGCCAGCTCCGCGAGTCGGCCCATGACCTCGGCGTAGAAGTCGGCGACCGACCTGGGCCGAAGCTCGACTTGGCGCTCCCCTCCGTCGGTGGTGCGGATGTCGAGGAGGTGACGGTCGAAGTCGAAGGTCATCTCCAGACCCCGACTCCCAGCCGGCATCAGCGAGGTCGTGAGTCCCCGAGCGGTGACGTAGAGCGGCACCTGCCACCAGTGGTTGACCATGGGCATGAGGGCGAGACGCACCTTTCCCACCACCTGTGTCCACAGGTGCAAGGTGTCGCGGGTCGCCTGCCAGCGGGCGACCTCGAGCTCCGGCCAGGCGGTGCCGCCAAGGGTGTTCACGGAAGCCGTGCGAACAGAGGGCGGGGGCCGGCCGCGGCGGCCTCCGGCGCGGTGACGCACGGCCATCGGCTCCGTCCCTCCGGGCAGCGTGCCGTCGCCGTCGTTCCGCTCCGCCCCAGTGGTCCAGGTGCCATCGATTCCCGCGCCCGCTCGGCCAAGCCTACGCCCACGAGCGGGCGAACGCAAACCGGCCCCGGCCGGCGTCGGGAGGAGGCGGGACGGCCCCCAGCGGGCCAGCCCGGCGGAGCGGCACGGCGACGACGCGCCGCCGCGAACCGCCGTCAGGGCGGCACACGCGTCAACGGAAGCCGCCGTCCGCCGGCCGCCTCCCATCGATTGCACCGGGCCCAACCGCTCCCGTCGTCACCGCAGGACCTCCGATCCCGCGATAATGGTGCATCAGAGTCCACGCGAGGACCGGCCCCCGGAGGGCAAGGAGGGGACACATGCTTGGCGCTCGTAGGTGGCTTCCGGCGGGCCGTACCATGCGGCGTGTCGGCTGGGCGCTGCTCACCGTCAGCGCCTTGGGGCTGGCGCTCGGATCGACGCGGTACTTCAGCCTCAATCCGGCTGTCTTCCTCCCCGCTCAGGTACCAGTCTACCTGGCTCACCTGGGGCCGCTCATGCTGCACATCGGCGGTGGAGTGACCGCCCTTGCCGTCGGGCCCTGGCAGTTCGCAAGCAGCCTGAGGTCGCAGCATCCACGCGTGCACAGGTGGATGGGACGCACGTACCTGGTCGCGGCCCTGGCGGCCGGTGTGGGAGGGCTGATGCTGGCGCCGCTCTCGCTGGGCGGTCCCATGGCCCACGTCGGCTTCGCCGTCCTCGCGGTGCTGATGCTGCTCACGACCGCCAGGGCCTTCGTGGCCATCCGGCGGCGCCAGATCCCCGTCCACCGGGCGTGGATGACCCGCTCCTACGCTCTCATCTTCACGGCGGTCACGTTCCGAGCCTGGCTCGGCTTGGCGGCCATCGGCCTGCCGTACGCCCAGGTTTACGCCGTCGGCTCTTGGTCCTCGTGGCTCATCAACCTGTACGTCGCCGAACGCCTGATCACGTACCTTGCGGCGCGTACCCATGCGCGCCCCTCGCCAGAGTTGACCGGACGGCCCTGAATCTTGCGGAGATCCCGGGGGCGAGCACAGGCACAGGCGCCGCCGTGGGGGTGGGGGGCAACCGACCTGGGACGGCGGGTCCCGACCTTGAGACGGAGCCATGGCTGGCAGCGTGCCTCGGCCAGCTCGGCACGCGGTTCGAGGGGGACGTCTCGGCGAGGGGCGCTACCTCGCCAAGTACCGGCGGCCTCAGGAGTAGAGGACGCGCTGCGGCAGCGGCCGGAGGAGCAGGAAGGCGAGAGCAACTGGACCGTTCCCTTCGAGGGGCTGGAGGTCGGCCCAGGCCGCGGCATGCCCGAATCGGGCACACAGCTGAGGTGGGGTCCTACGGATGGCGGCAAGTGTTGCTCATAGTAGCCCCGGCGGGATTCGAACCCGCGATCTCAGCCTTGAGAGGGCTGCGTCCTAGTCCACTAGACGACGGGGCCATATCGAGGCACCGTACGCACGGCACTGCCTGGCTCCCTATCATAGCTGCCCGGCCCTCCGGCAGGCGCGGCCGTGAGGACGAGGGGGCCCGGGAGCACAGCGGTCGATGCCTGTCCCCCGGTTTCCAGGCCTGGGCCACAAGCCGGCGCCATTGCCGCTAAGATCAACCGGGGTAGGTGGGGTTGTGATCCAGAGACGTACACGCCGCCGACGGCTCCGCTGTTCGCAACGCCGGATGGGATGGCGGGGGGTGGCGGCAATCGCTCTCGCCGGGTTGGCGATCTCGTGCCTGGGGAGCGTCCTGGCTTACTTCGCCCCTGCTCTCGCCCTCGCCTACCGCGCCACCGGCCAGGCTGCCACCGTATCGCTGCCCCACGCGACCCATGCCACCTCCTCGGCGGCGACCGCGACCGTGACCGGAGGGCAGGCGTTCACCGTTCTCTTGCTCGGCTCCGACGACGATCAGAAGTTTGCCAACGCCAACGGCAGCAAGACGATCGTCACCCAATCCATGATCCTGGTCCGCGTCGACCCGGTGACCAGGCATGCGGTCATGCTCTCGATCCCCCGTGACCTGTGGATCCAGCTACCCAACGGCTCCTATGGGAAGGCCGATCAGGCGAGCGAGTTCGGAGGACCACCTGGGGCGGTGGCGGCGGTCGAGCAAGCATTCGATATCAAGATCGACGCCTGGGTGTGGGTAGGGCTCACGGGCCTGATCAAGCTGATCGACTACATGGGCGGGGTGGACGTGGTCACCTCCCAGCCGGTCATGGACGACTACTATCCGGCCGACATCGACAGCAAGGACCCGTACGCCTACGAACGGGTGGCGGTGCTCCCCGGGCCGCAGCATTTGGACGGTCACGACGCGCTCCAATACGTCCGCTCCCGCCACGGGGACCTACAGGGCGACTTCGGGCGTTCCGAGCGTCAGCAGCAGGTCCTGATGGCCCTCAAAGCCAAGGCCAAGTACATCAAACCCGAAGACCTCCCCAACCTCGCCTCGACCTTCAACGGCGAGCTCCAGACCAGCATGTCGTTGACCCAGATCCGCGACCTCCTCCCCTTGGCCCAGGCCTTCGACAACCCGAACCAAATCCAGCACGTCATCCTGCTCCCACCCTACACGGCATCGCAAACGATCGATGGCCAAGACGCCCTGGTCGGGAACTGGAACCTGATCCTGCCACTCGTCCACCAGTACTTCGGATACGCATGACCCGGCGTCTCTCGACGGGCAAGGCCGCCATCCTGGCCATCCTCCTGCTGGCCGACGCCCTCGCCGGGTTTGGGGTCTACCGATACCTCGGGGCCCACACCGGGGCCAGGCTCTTCCAGTCCCAGAAGCCGACCGACCCCGGCCAGCAGCACCACTCCGGGCCCATCGCCCAGCTTCCAGGGACGCTCTACCTGGCCTCAGAGGGCGCCATCTACCGGCTGCGCCGCGGGGACTTCAGCCTGGTTCTCCCGGCCGGAGGCTGGACTCAGCCGGCGGTGACCCCCAACGGACAGTCGCTGGTCGTGGTCAAGCGGCAGTTCGCCTTCTCCGACCTCTACTTGGTGAGCAGCAACGGCCAGATCCAAGCCCAGCTCACCAACGACTCCTCTCGGAGCTACGAGTTCAACGACTGGGCTTTCTACCCACGGCTGACGCCCGACGGGGGCACCCTCTTCTTCGACTGGGACCGGCCCAAGGACCTCCAGGAAACCTACAACGTCACCCTCAAGGTCTGGTCGATGCCACTGGGGAACCCGAACGCCGCTCGCCGCTGGACCACGCCCATCGCTTACACCGGGGGCGACGTCCAGCCTCTCCCGCTCTCCTCCACCGAGCTCATCTACACCCGCTACCTTCGGGACCAGCAGGGCAACGTCCACTCCGAGCTGTGGATCACCTCGCGACCGGATCTCACCGGTCTCCTCCCCGGTCACGCGCTGACCGCGCCCGAGGACGACTGCAGCCAAGCGGCGCTCGCTCCTGACGGGAGACGATTGGCCATGATCTGCACCAACGGCGGCCAGACGGCGAACCTGGAGGTGGCGACCTTCGACGGGAGCACCCTGGGGCCTCCCCAGACCCTGGTGGCCGGCATGCAGGCAGCGGAGCCCACCTGGGCACCGGACGGCAGCGGGCTCGTCTTCCTTGCCCCGGGTGACATCGCCGGCGACTTCCAGCTCTTCTGGGAACGAGTGCCGGCCAACCTGCTCCCGGAGGTCGCAGCCGCAGCCTCGACCTCGAGCACAGCCCGGACACGGCCGACGCCGTCCCCACCCTCACCTCCCGCCCCCATCCAGCTCACGACCAACCTCGACTTCGACGCCACCTCCCCGATCGCCTGGCACGCCTGACGCCCTCTCGGCTCCTTCCCCGGCCGTCGGGGCAAGGCAGCCCTCCGTCGTGCCGCCAGCCCGGGGCGAGACGTGGGGTTCGCTGGCCTACCCGCTCACCAGATAGCTCACCACCATGTCCCCGACCATCTTCCGGTAGTGGTCGCGAAGACGAGGATCGACGAGGTCCCGCCCGAAGAGCATGCCGAAGGTATGCCGGTTGGCCATCCGAAAGAAGCAGAAGGCACTGATCATCATGTGCACGTCGACCGCGTCGACCTCGCGCCGGAAGACGCCCATCTCCTTACCCCGTTCGAGGATCTTGGCGATGACCTGGACCGCTGGGGTGTTGAGCTGCGCCAGGGAGGGCGACTTCCGCATGTGCTTGGCGTAATGGATGTTCTCCTCGCTGACGAGGCGGATGAAGTCGGGATGCGCCTCATGGTGGTCGAAGGTCAGCTCGGCCAGACGGCGGATCGCCTCCCGAGGCTCCAGGTGTTCGACCTCCAGCCGCTGCTCCTCGGCGCGAATGCGCGCGTAGGCACGCTCAAGCACGGCCGTCCACAGGCCCTCTTTGTTGCCGAAGTAGTAGTAGATCATTCGCTTGGTGGTCCGCGTCCGAGCGGCGATCTCGTCCACGCGCCCACCGGAATACCCGCGCTCGGCGAACTCGCGTGTGGCCACCTCGAGGATGTCGAGCCGAGTTCGCTGCGGATCGCGCTGGCGCTCGGGGATGGCGTCGGGCGCGGACCACTGGCCCGGGGTCTGATCATCCGGTGAGCGCAGCGCCTCCAGGGCGCGCTCCGGGTCTTTCGACGTCCTCTGCTTGGCCATTCGACAGCAGGTTACCCCCTCGCTTCCCGGCTTCCGTTCCTGGCCAGCGCGATCGTGGCCATCACCGCGTGATCGTACCTTTGAGGATCTCGGGCCAGAACCGAGGATCGGCCTGGCCGAGGCACAGCCACGAGCTGCCCCATCGACATCGCCGGCGCTCATCCGGCTGGGCACGAACGACCGGCCGGCAGCGGCCAACGCCCCCAGGAGCGAAGCGGTCCCCCCTCACATGCCGAGGTAGATCCGCCTGACGCTGGGGTCGTCACGCAGGGCGGCTGACGATCCTTCCTTGACGAGCTGGCCGTGCTCCAGCACCACGCAACGATCGGTCAGCTCAAAGGTCAGCTTGGCGTTCTGTTCCACCAACAGCATGCTCACCCCCTGCTCTCGCAGGCGGCGTAGGACGGCAGCGATGTCCTCGATGAGCACCGGAGCCAGGCCCATGGAGGGCTCGTCCAGGACCAGCAGCCGCGGGGAACTCATCAGCGCCCGACCGATGGCGAGCATCTGTTGCTGTCCACCACTCAAGGCGCCGGCCAGCGTTCGGTCGAGTCGCTTCAGCGCGGGGAACAGCTCGTAGACGCGCTCCACCCGATGGTCGAGGCGACGCCAGGGCTGGCGATAGGCTCCCATGAGCAGGTTCCTCCGCACCGTGAGCCCAGGGAAGAGCCGCCTTCCCTCAGGCACGTAGGCGATGCCCAGGGTGACGATCCGGTGGGGTGGCAGCGAGCGCAGGGAGACACCGTGGAAGGCCATGACGTCGGCGCTCGAGTTGACCAGGCCGAAGAGCGCCTTCAGCGTCGAGCTCTTGCCGGCGCCGTTGGCCCCGATGATGCCAAGGCTGCCCCCGTCAGGGACCGAGAAGCTGATCCCCTGCACCGCCACCACCTGCCCGTAGGCCACCTTGAGGTTCTCGACCACCAGGCCCTCGGTCGGGAGGCCCATGCTCAGACCGCCTCCCGGCGCACCGTCCCCCGGCCGAGGTAGGCCTCGACGACCCGTGGGTCCTGGGACACCTCCAGCGGCGTTCCCGAGGCAATCACCTTGCCGTGGGCGAGCACGGTCAGACGCTCGCAGACGCTCATCACGAGGCCCATGTTGTGCTCGATGACGATCACCGTCACGCCGGCGTCCCGCACCCTGCGGATGACCGCCTTCAGATCCTCCTGCTCAGCGGCGTTGAGGCCGGCGGCGGGCTCGTCGAGCAGGAGGAGGCTGGGGCCTCCGGCCAGCGCACGGGCGATCTCAACCTGTCGCTGGCGGCCGTAGGGGAGGTTCACCGCCGCTTCCTCCGCCAGGCTCTCAAGCCGGAACTCGGCGAGCAACCGAAGGGCTCGCTCCCGGTACTCATGCTCGCGCCTGAGCACCGACCAAGGGGCGACCAGGTACCGGAGGTGCATCCGGGCCGGGTCGCGATCGAGCGCCACCATCACGTTCTCCGCCACCGTCAGCCGGTGGAAGAGCCGGAGGTTCTGGAACGTCCGAGCCACCCCCAGCCGGGACATTTGGTAGGCACGTTTGCCGGTGACGTCGCGGCCGTGGAACTCGACACGTCCACCATCGGGCCGCTCGATCCCGGAGATCACGTTGAAGAGCGTCGTCTTGCCCGAGCCGTTGGGGCCGATGATGCCGTGGATCTCACCCGTCGGCACCTCCAGCGAGACCCGACTCAGGGCGGTCAACCCACGGAACCGCTTGCTCACCTCATCCACCCTCAGCGCCAGGGCGGAGGAGGCGACCGAGCGCGATGTCGCAAGCACCGGCGGGGCCACGACCGGCGGACGGGAGCGCCGAGGGAAGGGAAGGGGAAGCGTCGGCCATGGGAAGGGAAGACGCCGACGAGCTGCCAATGCCGCCCCAGCCAGGCCGCGAGGGGCGAACACCACGGTGGCCACGATGAGCGCGCCGTAGACGAGCTGTTGATAGGCATCGAGACCGGTGAGCAGGTTGCGAGCCGCGATCAGGAGCGTCGCCCCCACCGCGACCCCCCAGATGCTGTCCTGGCCGCCGATGATGACCATGGCCAGGAGCAAGAACATGGTGTCGAGGCCGAAGGTGTCCGGGCTCACGTAGCGGACGAAGTGGGCATAGAGCACCCCGGCGACGCCAGCGAACAGGCCGCCAAGGAGGAACGCCAGCAGTCGATAGGAGGGGATCTCGATGCCCGAGGCGGCCGCGGCCAGGGTATCGTCCCGCATCGCTCGCAGGCGGCGTCCCAAAGTCGTCCCGGCGATGAGCCGAGCCAGGGCGACGAGCAGCACCAGGGCAGCGAGGACGAGATAGTAGTAGTTGTAGTCATCGGTCATGTCGACGCCGGGAACGGGTAGGGGCGGGATCTTGCTGATCCCGGAGGCCCCGCCGGTGAAGGTGGCATTGGTGAGCACGCTGGCCAAGGCCACGGCCAGCCCCAGGCTGACGATGCCGAGGTAGTGGGACTGGACCCGCAACGCGGGCAGGCCAACGACCAGCGCCATCAAGCATGTCGACAGGATGGCGACCGGAGCCGCGAGCCACGGATCCCACCCGTAGGTCGAGGTGAGGATCGCCGAGACGTAGGCACCGGTGCCGAAGAAGGCCGCCTGCGCCAGGTTCACCTGGCCGCCAAAGCCCATGACCAGGCTGAGCCCGATCGCGACGATGATGAAGAGCAAGATCAGGACGGCGACGTGTGCCTTGTAGAGGTCCAAGAAGACGGGCAGGGCGGCCAACGTGACAACCAGGAGCGGCTTCCCCAGGCCGATGCGGACAACCCGCATCAGGCTCGGTCCACCGTCCGCTCGCCGAAGACGCCAGTCTGCCGGATCGTCATCGCGAGCGCGAACACGACGAAGGTGATGAGGTCGCTGTACGCCGAGAGCGGCCCTGAGGCGAAGGCCTCGACAAGCCCGAAGATGAGGCCTCCCACGATGGCGCCGGGGATGCTGCCGAACCCACCGAGGATGGCGGCCGCGAACCCTTTGATCCCGATCGAGGCGCCCATACCCGGGCTGACGTACAGGAGGGGGCCGACGAGCGCGCCGGCCACGGCGGCCATCCCCGAGCCGATGGCGAAGGCGAGGGCATTCGAGGCAGCAACGTCGACCCCCATGGCGGTGGCAGCGACCCGGTCCATGGCCACGGCTTGCATCGCCGTCCCCAGCTTGGTCCGGTCGAGGAACCAGAAGAGCAGCACCGTGACCACCCCGGAGACGGCCAGGATCAGCAGTTGGTAGGTGGTGACCACCAGGCCGTCGACCCTCAGGGGCAGGTTCGGGATCGGGGTCGGCACCGCAGTGCCAAAAGAGCCCCAGACCAGGATGGCGACGCTCTCCAGGACGATCCCGAAGCCGATCGTGCCGATCAGCATCAGGTTCAGGTCCCGGCTCTCAAGGGGTCGCAGGATGCGCTCGATCACCACCCCCAAGGCAGCGGTGATGAGGATCGCCGCGAGAAGGGAGACGCCGAACGGCAGCCGCGCGGTCAGGAAGAAGGTGACGGTCACGTACGCCCCGATCATCACCACGTCGGCATGGGCGAAGTTGACCAGGCCCATGGTGCGGTAGACGATCGAGAACCCCATGGCCACCAGCGCGTAGACTGCGCCGGTGCTCAGACCTCCGATCGCGGTCTGCAGGACCCAGGTCATTGGGACGTCACCAGGCGAGGCGACCGACCGAACGGGCCAAGTGGGCCCCCCCGCTCTCGAGCCGGCCTTCCCGGTCGAGGCTGCTATACCGGCACAATCTTGCCGTCCCTGATCACCCCGATCTGGGTGGCGTGGAGGCCAAGCCCCCGCTCGTCGAATTTGAAGTGGCCGAGGAGGCCGTCATAGCTGATCGACCGCACCGCCGCGATCAACTTCGGGCCACTGAGATCGTTGGGGGTCTTCCTCATGGCCTGGATGAAGACGTTCATCCCGTCGTAGGCCTTGGCGCCGTGGAACTCCGGGTCCTGCCCGTAGGCCTTCCGATAGGCGGCGGCGAACGCCCTGGTCTTCGCGTTGGCGTCGTTGCTGAGGTACGGGGAGGTCATGATGGTCCCCTCAGCCACGGCCAGGCCGGCGGTCTGGAGGTAGGTCGGGGTGCCCATGGGGGCCCCGCCGGCGAAGGTCGCGGTGATGCCCAGGCTGCGAGCCTGCTTGGCGATCAGCCCCGTCTCCACCTCCTCGGCACCGATGAAGAGGACCTTCGGGTCGGTGGCGCGGACCTCGGTCAGCACCGAGGTGAAGTCCGTCTGGTCCGGGGTCACGACCTTGTCGATCGTCGGCTTGACGCCCAGCTTGGTCAGCTCGGCGAGGAAGGAGTCGTGCTCGCCCTTCCCGTAGGCGTCGTTGTTGGTGACCATGGCGATGGAAGTCAGGTGCCGTTTCTTGACCAGGTAGTCGGCCAGCGTCTGATCGAACACGGCGCTGGTCGTGCTATCGAGGAAGATGTAGGACGAACCCTGCTCCAAGATCGCGGGTGCCTGCCCGGAGGTGATCTCCGGGATCTTCGCGGCCGTCAGGATGGGAATCATCGCCAGGGTGACGGTGCTGAGGTCGGAGCCGTAGACCATCACCGCATGGTCGCTGATCGCCCGCTTCGCGAGGTCGGTCCCAACCGTGGGCTGTCCCTGGTCGTCAAAGCGCTCGAGTTCGATCTTGCGGCCGTCCACACCGCCGCTGGCGTTGGCCTGGTCCACGGCCAGCTTGGCCCCATCCCAGGCCCAGGTGCCGAGATCCGCGTTCTGCCCGCTGAAGGTGCCGATCATGTCGACCCTGATCGGGGCATGGGAGCCACCGCCGGTGGTCCCGGCCAGCTGGCCGCCGCAGGCGACCGCGAGCAGCCCGAGGGCCACCACCGCGCCAAGTCGCTCGAGCCTGAGCATCCTCTCCTCCTCTCGTGTCATGTCATGACGATCCCCAAGGGCCCGCCCCGGAGACCGGCCCGCCGGGGGATCTTCCCCTTGGGCCTCCAGGCGCACGGCCTGGCCCTGCCAGTTCGGCGGTGGCCACCTCCGGGAACGCCCCACGACCGGGGCCGGCACAACGAACGAATCAGTACGTTAATTCGATCACCAGAAGCTGTCAACGCCCGCTTCAGGTGCGCGAGGCCTGGCGGTCGACCGGCGAGCGGCGGCGCCCTCACCCGACCACGCCTGTGACCACCCCGGCTGGTGAGGCCCCCATCGGCCGTGGGCAGCCGGCCTAGGGAGTCCCAGGCCGTGATCCGCGCTCCCGCCTCGCCCTCAATCCGAGCCCGGGAGCCCCATCTCGGGCTGACGATGGTGGATACTAACGTACTGGTTCGTGCAATCAATGAACGAGCATCGCTTCCTGGTTGGCTTGGTTGGGGCCGGTATCGGCTCCTCGCTCTCCCCCCTCTTGCACGAGCGGGAGGCCGACGCGCAGGGGCTGCGGTACCTGTACCAGCTGATCGACATCGAGCACCTGGGGCTGGACGCTGAGGCCATTGGCGACCTGCTCGCCGCCGCCCGCCTCATGGGCTACCGCGGCCTCAACATCACCCACCCATGCAAGCGAGCCGTGATCCGTCACCTGGACGAGCTCTCACCCGAGGTGGCCGCCCTGGGCGCGGCCAACACGGTCGTGTTCGACGCCGGGAGGGCGATCGGCCACAACACCGACCGGTATGGCTTCGAACGGAGCTTCGCCACCAGGCTGCCCGACGTCGCCACGGAGCGGGTCGTGCTCCTCGGTGCGGGCGGTGCGGGGGCGGCCGTCGCCCACGCCATGCTGGCCCTGGGAGCGGGTCAGGTCGCGGTGGCGGACCTCGACCCCGACCGCGCCATCGAGCTGGTGGCGGCGCTGCGCGCACGTTTTGGCCCGGACCGGGCCGTCCCTGTGGAGCCCGGGCAGCTGGCGGCACGGGTCGCCCAGGCTGACGGCGTGATCAATGCCACCCCGGTGGGGATGGTCTCTCGTCCGGGGCTCCCGCTGCCGCCCGAGCTCCTTCGGCCCGGCCTGTGGGTGGCTGACATCGTGTACCGGCCGTTGGAGACCGAACTCCTGGCCGCGGCCCGCAAGGTCGGTTGCCGCACCCTCGACGGCGCTGGGATGGCGCTTTTCCAGGCAGCGGAGTCATTCCGCATCTTCACCGGGCTCCAGCCCGACATCGCGCGCATGACGCGGCACCTCGAGCAGCTGACGACCATCGGGGAGGTCGAGCCAACGTGCGGACATCGATCGCCACCGTCTCGCTGAGCGGCACCCTCGAGGAGAAGCTTCGCGCAGCCGCCGAAGCCGGCTTCGACGGCGTGGAGGTGTTCGAGGACGACCTCATCGCCTCGCCACTCTCGCCCGAACGGATCCGCTCCATCGCCAGTGAGCTGGGCCTGCGGATCGAGCTCTACCAGCCCTTCCGGGACGGCGAGGCTCTACCGGGCCCACTGTTCGAGCGCAGCCTGCGCCGGGCACGACGCACCTTCGCGCTCATGAACCGGCTCGGGGCGCACACCATGCTGATCTGCTCGAACTGCTCGGCGGAAGCGGTGGACGACGACGCCCTGGCCGCTGAGCAACTGCAGCAGCTGGCCGACGTCGCCGCCGACCATGGCATCCGTATCGCCTACGAGGCCCTTGCCTGGGGCCGTCATGTCAACGACGAGCTCCACGCCTGGCGGATCGTCGCCACCGCCGACCATCCCGCTCTCGGGCTCTGTCTCGACAGCTTCCACGTCCTGTCCCGCCAGAGCGACCTCGGCGCCATCCAGCGCATCCCCGGCGAGAAGATCTTCTTCGTTCAGCTCGCCGACGCTCCCCGGCTGAACGTGGGCGTGCTGGAGCAGAGCCGTCACCACCGTTGCTTCCCCGGCGAGGGCAGCCTCGACCTGACCAGCTTCGTGACCAGCGTGCTCGCAGCCGGCTACCAGGGCCCACTCTCCCTTGAGGTCTTCAACGACGTCTTCCGCCAGGCCGATCCCCGTCGCACCGCCATCCATGCCATGCGTTCCCTGCTCGCCCTCCAGGAGGGGCTGGGCCTCCGGTCGACACCGCCGCCGGCGGAGCTCCGAGGGTGGGCATGCGTCGAGATCAAGGTCGACGACCGATCCGCGCCCGCTGCCGCCAAGCTGCTCAGGGGCCTGGGGTTCAGCCATGCCGCTCGACACCGTGTCGAGCCGGTGGACCTATGGCAGCAGGGCGAGATCCAGATCCTGCTCGACGCTCGAGGACGGCACCCCGCCGGCCGCCACGGCCCCGGCCCATGGCTGTCGACGCTGGGCCTCCGCAGCGCCGACCCCGGCCGCTCCGCCCAGCGTGCCCGCGCGCTGCTGGCGCCACCACGTCCTCCCCGATCAGCGGCGAGGATGGAGGGAAGCGCGGAGCTGGTGGCCCCGGACGGGACCGCCGTGCTGCTGTGCCCCGCCGACGGGGCTGGAGGATGGATCGAGGGCTTCCAACCGCTCCCCACCGCGGCCGTCCCCCGCCCGGACGCCGGCCTATGTCGCATCGACCACGTGGAGCTGGGTCAGACCCTGGAGCGCTTCGAGGAGACGCTGCTCTTCTTCCGCTCGGTGCTGGGCCTACGGATGGAGGAGAGCCACGAGCTGACCGCCCCTGACGGGCTGATCCGAGGCCGGTCGGTGTCGAACCGCTCCGGTGAGGTCCGGATCACGTTGACCGTCCCTCTGGTTGGGGGTGGGCGGATGCGCGGTGGCCAGCACCTGGCCTTCGCCTGCCGGGACATCTTCGCCACGGCCCGATCGCTGCGTGCCCTGGGGGCCCCGATCCTTCCCATCCCGGGCAACTACTACGAGCGTCTGGCGGCCAGGACCGAGCTCGAGGCCGACCTGCTCGAGGCCATGCGCGAGCACGGCATCCTGTACGACCGCGACCAGGGTGGGGGGACGCTCCTTCACCTCTACACGACCCTGCTGGGCCGCCAGCTCTGCTTCGAGGTGGTGCAGCGAGTCGGCGGCTACGACGGCCTGGGCGCGGCCAACGTGCTCGTGCGGCGAAGCGCGCAGCGAACCCAAGCAGCGCGCACGGCACGGTAGGGGCGTCCCCTCGGGGCCCCCACCCACCTCCCACCAGCAGCGGTGCCGGTCATCCCTCCGGGCCCTTCCTCAGGCCAGGCCCGCGGGCCTCGCCCGCGAGGTGGACGAGGGAGCCGGTCCCGGCCCTGCCTCCAACGCACGCAGCGCCTCCAACAAGGCGGTGGCCGCCTCGGCCAGGCTACGCCGGCTGACCGTGACGCGAAGCGTCGCCGCGCGGTAGGTGGCCAGACGCTGGAGGTAGAGCTGGTGGATCTCCGCCATGCTCTTGCCGCGCAGCAGCGGCCGGGTGTCAACCAGCTCCGAGAGGTGCTCGCGCAGCTCGCTCCAGGGCACGTGCAGGTGGACAAGGAGAGACCGCTCACGGAGGAGCAGGCGCGAGGGCTGGCTGAGCAGCACACCGCCGCCGAGGGCGATGACAGCGGGGCCACGGCGCGTCAGCTCCGCCACCGCATTGGCCTCGAGGCGCCGGAACTCTGGCTCCTCCCCGGTGGCGAAGAAGTCGTCGACGCACCGGCCCCACGTCTCCTCCACGTAGCGATCGGTGTCGTAGAAAGGTCGATCAAGCAGCTCAGCCAGCCTCCGCCCCAACGTGGTCTTCCCAACTCCCATGAAGCCGGCGAGGGCGATCGGCCGGTTGAGCATCCCGGACCGGGCGAGGGCCGTGAGCCTGGCCGCCACCGCCTCGTCACGATCGCTCCAGCCGGGATCCATCAACCCTCCCTCGGATGGAGCAACGCCTCAGCGTTGACCGACTCGCACGACGTGCTCATCACCACCATGGTCTCGGCCCGGACGAAGCCGGGGAGCAACGAGAGTCGGTGGATCAGCAGGTCGCGCAGGTCGTCCGGGCTGGCGGCGCGGACCTTGATGATCCAGTCGAACTGGCCGCTCACCGTGTGCGCCTCCTCGACCTGATCCACCTCTCGGATCATCCGGTCGATGGCCTGGTAGACCTCCGCCGTCTGCGCCACCCGGACCATGAAGAAGGCCGTCACCGGCAGGCCGAGGAGCCCCGGGTCGATCCGGGCGTGGATGCCCCGGATGACCCCGGAGCGACGGAGGTTCGCGACCCTGGCCGCCGTCTCAGACTCGCTCAGGCCAACCTGCTGAGCGAGCTCACGCAGCCCCACCCCGGCATCCTCGGCCAGTAGGTGCAGGAGCTGCCAGTCGCAGGGGTCGAGCGATCGCCCCGGGCCGGCGTTTGACTCTCGATCGGACAACCAACGACCTCCTCGCTGCTCCGACTCCCACCGTCCGCATCTCGCCGGTGGGAGGAGCCACGACGAGGGGAGTCAGCTCGTCTGGCCCCGGTGCCCCACCGGCACGGGAAAGTCCCACGAGCAACGGGACGGGGACGGCCAGACCTGCATGCCGAGTATGATAGCCGGGCTCCTTCTCCGGCTATCCCCGGGCGGTGCGAACGGCCGCCTCGAGCGCCAGCTCGTACCCCATCGTCCCCATCCCGACCACGATGCCGGCCGCGACCGGCGCGATCACCGAGCGATGCCGGAACTCCTCGCGAGCGTAGACGTTCGAGATGTGAACCTCGAACAGCCGAACCCGGGCCGAGGTGATGGCATCTCGGATCGCATAGCTGTAGTGAGCGTAGGCACCGGGGTTCATGACCACGGCGTCGAAGGCCCCGCAGGACTCGTGGAGCCAGCTCACGATCTCACCTTCCAGGTTGCTCTGGCGCAGCTCGACGTCGCAACCGAGCGCCTCTGCCCGCTCGCGAAGTCGCCGCTCAAGATCGGCCAGGGTCTCCAGCCCGTACACCTCCGGCTGGCGCGCCCCGAGAAGGTTCAGGTTTGGCCCGTTGATGACCAGGATCCTGACCCGATGGTTGCTCATGTGCGTGGGAAGTGTACGCCCTCGCTCTCTCCTATCTCAGCTCCACGACGGCGAAGAGAACGAACGTCGAAGGCGGCGCTTGTCGACCTCGGCACGCTTCCCAAGCCCCTCGTCCGAGACCGAGCCAGCCAGGGGTGAGGCGACCTCGCGCCGAGCGTCTGCGTTCGGTGGCCGAGCGGGCTGGCCGTTCCCAGCGCGAAGGCCGAACGGCGGAATGGAGATCCGAGCGCCGCTCCCCGGACCTCCGCCGTCCCCCTGGCCAGCGTTCCCGGCCCCGCCCATCGGCGCCCTCGGGGGTGTCCGCTCGCCGCGGGCACCCCCGCTCGCCTTGAGGGCATCCGAACGCAAGCGGCCAGCCTCGACAGATCATCGACAATTTTCCTGACACTCAGTGTCAGAGGCAACATCCAGTGTCGAGAGGGAGCATCTTTGCACGGTGTCGACCGAGCTGTAGACTGTCGCCATACGGCTACCTTCATCGAGCGGAGCGATAGTGTGAACCTGCAACTTGCAGTCACCAAGGACTCGCTGGTCAGCCAAGTCGCCAAACAGCTGATGTCGGCGATTCGGCGAGGCCAGATCGCCCCTGGCACACGTCTGGTCGAGACCGAGATCGCCCAACGTCTCAACATCAGCCGGGGGCCATTGAGGGAAGCGCTGCAGCAGCTCTCGCAGCGAGGGCTGGTGGTCAAAGTGCCCAACCGCGGCTGGTTCGTGCTCGAGCCATCCCGCAACGATCTGGCTGACATGGTCGTCCTACAGGCTGCGCTCGAGGGGCTCGCGGCCTGGCTGGTCGCCAGCCGGCGGGATCCCAAAGAGCGAGAGGCCTTGGCCCGCATCGTCCGGACGATGCGGGAGGCGGCCGCCAAGGGCAACACGGAGCGCGTTCGCCAACTCGAGCATCGGTTTCGCGAGGCCGTCTGCCGCGCCTCCGGCAACCGTTTCCTCCTGAAGATGTGGAGCACGATCGACGACGGCCTTCGCCTGGTGTCGGCCCCGGACCCTGACGACCGAGACCCTCGGTCGACGGTGGAGCACTGCGAGCAGCTCCTGAACGAGCTCGCCGAGGGCACGCCGGCCGCGGCTGGGCGGCGGTTCGAGGAGCACGTGCTGGCTCTCGGCCGCATCCTGGTAGGCTGCGACCCGGTCGGCTTGGCCTGCGACCAGGTCGTCCGCGGCGTAGCCCCGCTGGCCGAGATGGGCTACCCCGTCGCCATGGGATGAAGGCCCCTCACCGAGCCGCTACCGCACGGGATTGGCTCGCCCGGCTGCCCACCCCCCAGGGCGACGGGGGAGCCAGCCCCCTCGGCCTCCTCAGGCCAGGGAGCCGTCAGCGCCCCCGGGTCAGGTGGGCAGGCCCAGCAAGCGTGCCGCATTCTCCTTCAGGATCAACGGGCGTACCTCGTCGCGAAAGGGCGCCTGCTCAAAGTCCTGCATCCAGCGGTCGGGGGTGAGCAGCGGGTAGTCAGAACCGTAGAGCACCTTCTCCTTGAGCAAGGTGTTCGCGTAGTGCACGAGTTGGGGCGGGAAGTACCGCGGGGACCATCCCGAGAGGTCGATGTAGACCTGCGGCTTGTGCACCGCCACCGCAAGCGCCTCGTCCTGCCAAGGGAAGGAGGGGTGGGCCATGATGATCGGCATGTCCGGGAAGTCAACCGCGAGGTCGTCCAGGTAGATGGGGTTGGCGTACTTCATCCGCATGCCACCGCCCCTGGCCGCGCTCGCGCCGATGGCCGTTTGCCCGGTGTGGAACAGGGCCGGCAGCTTGGCCGCGGCGATGACCTCATAGAGGGGATAGAAGCGGCGGTCATTGGGGTAGAAGGCCTGGCCCGGGGGGTGGAACTTGAACCCCCGCACCCCGGCCGCGATCAGGCGTTCGGCCTCCTCGATCGCCATCCGGCCCTTCCAGGGATCGACGCTGGCGAAGGGGATGAGCACGTCCGGGTAGCGGGAGGCAGCCTCCACGATCTGCGCCCCGGTCACCCCCCGGCGTCCAGTGGCTGTCTCCGAGTCGACGTTGAAGATCACCGCGGCCATGCGACGCTCTCGGAAGTAGGCGACCGTCTCCTCGAGCGTGGGCGAGGGCCCCTGGACGTGGAACTTTTGACGCGCTGCATTAAAGGCCGGGTTTGGTGCCTCCCCCGCCCCTTCGCCATCGTCGAGGCGATGCAGGTGGACGTGCACGTCAATGGCCGTCAGCCCACCCGCGGTCACCTGTAGCTGGTACCCCATCTCCAGACCCTCCTGGTGTCACTCGTCCCGAGCGGCCGGCGTCGGTCGCATCCCTCACCTCGATCGCAACCGGCTGACGCTTGACAGCGGCTCGGGCGCAACCTCGTAACGAGCGAGGGAGATGTCCACGCCATCGACGAGGCGGTGCCGTGAAGCATACGAGCGACAGTCGACCATCCTTGCCCTGGGCGGCCCAACCCTGCGGGCACGAACCCTCCTGCCGCTCGACCCACCGCCTCGAGCCGAGCCTGCACGACCGGCCCGGAGCGGCATTCTACCCAAGGCCCGGCCCGAGCGTCAACCGTCGACAGATTGCCCGAGCCGTGTCACACTACAGCTCGGCCGGGACGCGTCCGGCGAAGGCGTGTCGTTGCCGGCGAGGAGAGCATCGTCCTCTCGGAGACTGACGAGCGGAGGAAGCGGAATGAGCCCCGAGGAACGGCTGAGGCTGCTGGAGGGCAGAATCTCCGAACTCGAACGCCAGTTGCAGGAGGTGGCCGATGTCCAGGCCATCGAGCGGCTCCAGTACCAGTACGGCTACTACCTCGACAAGTGCTTGTACGAAGAGGTCGTCCAGTTGTTCGCGCACAACTCAGAGGTCCACTTCCTGCGCGGCATCTTCAAAGGGATCGAGGGAGTGAGACGACTCTACCTGGGTCGCTTCAAGAAACGTTGGGCGGCTGGAGGGAATGGACCGGTGTACGGACACTTGCTGGATCATCCCCAGCTCCAACCGGTGATCCACGTCGCTCCCGACGGCTTGTCAGCGCGGGCTCGTTTCCGGTCGCTCATGCAGGTGGGGGTGCACCGGGTGGCTGCGGACACCCACCCTGCGGGGGCCTTCCAGCGTTGGGAGTCGGGGCTTTACGAGAACCAGTACGTCAAGGAGGACGGCCGCTGGAAGATCAAGGTCCTGAACTACCGGAACTTCTGGTTGGCCAGCTACGAGGAGGGGTGGGCGAACGCGCCGATCTGGGAGGACTACCTCTCCGTGTGCTACCCAGAGGACCCGGACGGCCCGGACGAGCTGGAGGAGCCAGCATGGAGCATGTGGCCGGAAACCAGCCTCTTCCCCTTCCACTACCCCCATCCGATCACGGGCCAGTGGGTCGAATCGACCGGTGGCTACCCGCCTCGGGAGGGGCCAGACGGCCCTGCTCCAGCCGAGGGACGGCCAACCGATGGTCACGCATGACCGACTGAGGGAAGGGGCCACGACCGTTGCTTCCCGGAAGCGGTTGCGAGATCCTGGGCGACTCTTCGTGATGGGGCGCCGGCTCAGGGCATCCACCCCAGACCGCCTCCTGCTGCTTCTGCATGGGCAAGCTCCCGGCCCCAGCCCCCACGATGGGCACGCCCGCCCCAGTCGGGGACCTGGAGGCTCTGGTGAACCCAAGACGAGGGCTTCGGTGAGGGGAGACACGATTCGGCGGGCGGAGGCGGTGAGGCCGGACGAGCCGAACCCCGCCCGGTCGCCGCGGGGGGTCACCTGATCAGCCCCGTCGGGGGCTACCTGAACGCGCTGGCGGCCAATGCCCTCTCCCCTCCGCCGCTGGCGCCGGAGGTCAGGCCCATCGAGGGGCGTGTCGCCGAGATCGAGGCCTGGTGATGCGGGAAGGGCACCCAGCCTCGCCCTATGGGCGTTGGCAAATCCCCGTCGCCGACCTCCACCTGGGCAGCATCGAGGGGAGACCGCGACCCTCGGCGCCGGGGCGTGGTCGCCGTACTGCCGGAGCCACTCCTCCCGGTCGCCAACGGGGCGGGGGCTCATCCGTTGCCGCCGAGTACGCAATAGCACTCACGCGGCACCCCTCACGGGGTTGCCCTTGCGGGCTTCGCGCTTCCTTGCCGCGTGCCCGAGAAGCCCGGGTCTTACCACGGCTCTGCGCTTCACGAAGGCTCCAACTGAGCCTACGGGCGGGGCCCCCACCAAGCCAGCTTGGT
>DATGLL010000053.1:0-22294 GCA_035294145.1 Candidatus Dormiibacterota bacterium
GATCGGGCTCCTCCTCTGGCGCCTGCGCTGGCCCGACCCCCGGCAGGGGGACGGCCCGGACGCGGTCGCCGTGCTCCGCGATCGTTTCGCCCGCGGCGAGATCGACGCCGAGGAGTACGAGCAACGGCGCCGGCTGCTGGAGCGGCGGTAGCCGGGCCGGCGCCGGCTCGATCCGGAGCCGACCGCCCCGGCGGCGAGGTGGGTCGGGTCAGGAGGTGGGCGCCTCCCGCCGGTCAGCGCGAAGCCCGAGCAACAGCAACCGGAGCCCGTGCTCGAAGAGGGCCCCGGGGTCCCGGTCGAAGTGCGCGAACCCGGCCGCGAGCGACGGGTACCGCTCCCGGTCGGGGAGGGTCCCGCCCAGGGTCTCCACCGCCCCGGGCGGGGGCATGGCCTGCTCCTCGATCGTGGCCCCAACCACGTAGACGTACACGACGGCAAGAGCCCGCAGGGCTTCGTTCCACGAGAAGCCGGCCCGGCGTAGGACCCCGATGGTCAGATCCATCACCCAGAGGAAGGTCGGCATGGAGGGCAGGGTGGCGCCGGCGAACACGCGGGCGCCGTCGCGATGGGCGAGCAGCGCCCGACGCAGCCACCTCGCCGATCGCGCCAGCCACTCCCACCAGAGCTCTCCCTCGGCCGGGGATCCCAGCTCGGTGGCCCGGTCGGCGAGCATGGCCTCGGCCATCTCGTCCAGCAGCGCCCGCTTGTTCCGGAAATGCCAGTAGAGGGCAGGGGCACGGACGCCGAGCCGCTCGGCGACGAGCCGGACGCTGAGGTCGTCCAGACCGGCCCGATCCAGGACCTCAAGCGCGGCCCGAACCACGGCCTCGGGCTGCAGGCGTCGGAGATGCCGCTCGAGGTGCGGGCCGGGGGGAGGCGGGCGGCGATGAGCCCAAGGTTGGGAGGCGCGCTCGTCCATCACCTTGATGATCTTAAGACGGTCTTAACATCGTTCAATTAGCTTAATCTCGTTAAATGATCTCGCGGTCGCATCCACGGAGGGAGAGATGCACGGGGCCGAGCCGGCGATCCGGGTCGAGGGGCTGACCAAGTCCTTCGGCCGCACCCAGGCGCTTCGCGACCTCGACCTCGAGGTGCCGCCGGGCACCGTCACCGCCCTGCTCGGGCCCAACGGGGCGGGCAAGACCACCCTGGTCCGCATCCTGGCCACGCTGATCCGGCCCGACCAGGGCCGGGCCTGGGTGGCGGGGCGGGACGTGGTCGGGGAGGCCCGGGCGGTGCGCGCCCTGATCGGCCTGACCGGCCAGTACGCGGCCCTGGACGAGCTGCTGACGGGCAGGGAGAACCTGCGCCTGATCGGTCGTCTCGCCCACCTCGGGGAGCGGAGGGCGCGGGCACGTGCCGAGGAGCTGCTGCAGCTGGTCGGGATCGCCGAGGCGGCGGGGCGGCCGGTCGCCACCTACTCGGGGGGCATGCGCCGGCGCCTGGACATCGCCGCCGGGCTGGTGGGCTCCCCGGCGGTGCTCTTCCTCGACGAGCCGACCACGGGCCTCGACCCCCGGGGCCGGATCGAGGTCTGGGAGCTGATCGAGGGCCTGGTCCGGCAGGGGACGACGCTGCTCCTGACCACCCAGTACCTGGAGGAGGCCGACCGGCTGGCGGACGCGATCGTGGTCCTCGACCGGGGCCAGATCGTGGCCTCCGGGAGCGCCGAGGAGCTGAAGCGCCGGGCCGGCGGGGAGGTGCTGGAGGTGCGGCTCGCCGACGCCCAGCAGGCGCCGGCGGCCCGCTCGGCGCTGGAGTCGATGGCGGCGGGCCCGGTGCGGGTGGAGGGGACGCTGGTCACCGTCCCCGTGCCCCGCCCATCAGGCGCCGTCGTGCACGCGGTCCGCCGGCTGGACGCCGTCGGGGTGGAGGTGGAGGACGTGGCCCTGCGCCGCCCCACCCTGGACGACGTCTTCCTGGCCCTCACCGGGCATGCCGCCGAGGTCGACGCCAGGAGGGTGGCATGAGCGCCTCGAGCCATGGCCTGCCCCGTCGGATCGGGTGGGGCATCTCCGACACGGCCGTCCTCACCTGGCGCAATCTGCTCCGGGTGCGGCGCAACCCCCTGTTCCTGGCCACCGAGGTGGTGATCCAGCCGGTGCTGTTCACCTTGCTCTTCGCCTACATCTTCGGGGGCGCCATCCACGTCCCCGGCTTCTCCTACCTCGATTTCCTGATGCCCGGCATCTTCGTGCAGACCATCACCTTCGGGGCCATGAACACCGCGGTGGGGCTGGCCGAGGACCTCGAGAAGGGGCTGATGGACCGCTTCCGCTCTCTGCCGGTGGCCTCCTGGGCGATGCCCGTGGCCCGGGTCGCCGCCGACCTGGTGCTCGACGCCTTCGGGCTCGGGCTGATGGTGGCGGTGGCCTCCGCCATCGGCTTCCGCTTCCACGGCGACCTCGCCCAGGCGCTGGCGGCGATGGGGGTGGTGGTGCTCTGGGGGTTCTCCATCGCCTGCTTCGGGGCGCTGCTGGGCGTCTTCCTGCGCCGAACCTCGACCGTCCAGGCCTTCGGCTTCGTGGCCATGTTCCCGCTCACCTTCGCCAGCTCGACCTTCGTCCCGGTCCAGACCATGCCCGGCTGGCTGCGCGCCTTCTCCAGCCACAGCCCCATCACCGCCGTGGTGGACGCGGCCCGGCACCTCATCCTGAACACCCCCGGGGGCGAGGGCTCGGTCGCAGCCGCGGTCGCCTGGTCCCTGGCGGTGCTGGGGGTGAGCGCACCCCTGGCCGCCTACGGCTTCCGGCGCCTCACCCGCTGAGGCCCGGGAACCCCGACTGGACCCGGTGCCGAGGGGCCGGGCTGGCTCAGCGCGCTCGCTGGCGGTGAAGGCGTCGCCGGGTACGCTCCAGGGAGGCGCCCTCCCGTGGCAGGATGCTGATGCTGCCGTCCGGCTCCAGGACGCCCAGCCGCACCTCGCCCACGTTCGCCAGCCCGTGCTCACGGATGGCGACGTCGCACTCGTCCATCGTGACCCCCTCCCGGCGCAGCTGCGAGAGCAGGTAGTGGCCGTCCTGGATGATGACCGTGGGGGAGGGGACGAGCAGCCGGTGGAAGATGCCGAAGCGGTCCAGGGTGGCGACGGCCCGATTCAAGACGACCAGGGTGGCGATGATCAGGAACCCCCCGGTCAGCGAGGTGTCGGGGCCGGTCATGGCCGGCTGGACGGCGTTCGAGACCAGCAGGACCAGGACCAGGTCGTAGAGCGTGAACTGCCCCACCTCGCGTTTGCCGAAGAGCCGCAGGGCCAGCAACAACCCGAGGTAGATGAGCGACGAGCGCAGGATGAGCTGCCATGGGGCGATGGTGAAGTTCAGCATGGTGATCCCCTTCGTGGGAAGGATCATGTCACCCTCGGGGGTCGCCGGGGGCGGAACCTCACCGCGCCGGTGGCCTTGCCGCTCGGGGCGGCCTCGGGGCCCGACCGGTCGGGCCCCGGACGCAGCTCAGCGGTTGGTCGGCATGGGGCCCACGGTCGCCATCTGGGTCGCGGGACCGCCGATGCTGAGCATGGCGGCGGTGACCAGGGCCAGGAAGCCGGACACGACCGCGGCCCAGCCCGCGATGGCGGACAGGAGATGGTTGCCCTGGGCGAACGCCGCCCAGGCCAGGAAGAAGAGGGCCACCGCCAGCGCCAGCGAGGTCAGCCCCACGCCGGCGTGCCGGGAGACCGAGGACACCGCGATGAAGAGGGCCACGAACCCGAAGCAACCGAGCATCACCCCCAGGGGGCCCAGCACCGGCAGCGTCCCCAGCCCGAGCCGGTGGCCGATCACGGCCAGGACGATGGCCAGGGCGCTGTTGGCCGCGATCAGCTCGTATAGGCCGGAGATGGCGAAGAGGCTCCCGAAGACGCCGAAGAAGGTGGCGGGGAGCGTCTGGCCACGGGCGTAGCACCACATGGCGGCGATGAACTGGGCGACGCCACCGAAGAAGATCAGCAGTGGCACCGTCACCGCCAGCTCAGAGGCCCGGGTTGGCCACCAGCCGGCCAGCATGGTCCCGATCGTGAAGATGGAGATCCCGAACGCCACCAACCCGAGCGGGGTGGCGTCCCCAACCTCGGCGCGGACGGCGGGGCCCTCCGTCGCGGCCGCGGCCCGTTCCGCCGGCGGACCGCTCCAGGGTCGACTCACCTCAGCCATGCGCATTGACCTCCTCGACGGGAAGTACCTTTGGACCGAGTCTACCGCGTTCCCTTTCCGGCCCCTCCCCGGCAGGTGGGGGAGCCGGCCCTGGGCCGCTCCCTATCATGGGTGGAGGCCGGGGCACCGGCCGAGACCGGCCGAGAGACGAGGACGGATGGATGGTCATCTGGTGGCGTCCCCCGCTCCAGGCGGGGAGCTTCGAGGAGGAGCTGGGATCGGCGGAGGCGGGCTGGCGCCCGGACCTCGACATCTTCGAGTCGAGCGATGAGTTCCTCCTCGCCTTCGACCTGCCCGGCGTGCCCCCGGAGGACGTGGAGGTCCTCCTCCAGGGGCGGACGCTGGCCGTGGCCGGCGTCCGTCGCGCCGTGGTGCCGCCGGAGGCGATTGCGCACCTGGTCGAGCGGCCGAGGGGGAGCTTCGAGCGTCGGGTCAGGCTCCCGGCCAGCGCCGACCTGTCGCGCCTACGCACCGAGCTCCGTGACGGCCAGCTCCTGGTCGTGATCGGCAAGCGGCGCTCAACGGGGGTGGAGGTGCGGATCGCGGTCGAGCGAGGGTGAGGATGGGGATGCGAGGCCCGCTTCGACCCCAGGCCGGCCCTGGCCCGTGCCCCCTCGCCTCTGGCCGGGATGGCCGAACGGGGCGCTGAGGGGAGATGGACCGGATCATCGTCCCCGAGGCCCCTGGGCGCTCCACCTTGCCGGCGCTGCTGCAGCCCACGGTGGTTGCCTTCCCGGGCCTGATGGCGCCGCTCCGGGTGCAGGAGGCTTCGGGCATCGCCGCCCTGGAGGCCGCCGCCGCGCGTCAGGAGCCGCTGGCCCTCTTCTGGGAGCGGGGGGAGGGGATCGACTCCGCGCCTCCGATCGGCGTCTCCTGCGGGATCGTCCGCCTGATCCGCCTGCCCGACGGGCAGATGCAGGTGATCCTGCAGGGGATCGCGCGCGTGCGCCGCCTGGCCGTGACCGGCACCGAGCCCCACCTCCGGGTGTTGGTCGAGACGGTGCAGCCCTCCCAGGTCTCGATCGTCGGCAACCCGCTCCGGGAGGCCGTGCTCAACAGCCTGCGGGCGGTGGCCCAGCTGTCGGCCATCCCCGAGCAGGCGTTGGTGGTCGCGGCCAACGCCGAGGACGCCGGCCAGCTGGCCGACATCGCTGCCGGCATGCTCGACCTGCCCGCCGAGGATCGGCAGCGGGTGCTCGACACCATCGACCCCATCCCTCGGCTCGAGTTCGCCCTGCAGCTGGCCGAGCAGCGGCGTGGCTACCTCGAGATCTCCCAGCGCATCCAGCGAGAGGTGGGCGAGCGAGCCGGCCGTGAGCAGCGGGCCTATGTCCTGCGCGAGCAGCTGCGAGCGATCCGGCGGGAGCTGGGGGAGCTGGACCCCTCCGAGAGCCAGGTCGCGGAGCTGCGACGGCAGGTGGAGGGGAAAGGGCTGCCGGCCGAGGTCCGGGCCGAGGCCGAGCGGGAGCTGGGCCGGCTCGAGGCCATCAACCCGGCCTCGCCGGAGTGGGCGGTGATCCGCACCCGGCTGGACTGGATCCTGGCCCTGCCCTGGGCCGACCCGCCGCCCGACACCATCGACCTGGAGCAGGCGCGCCGGGTCCTGGACGCGGACCACCTCGGGCTCGAGAAGGTCAAGGATCGCATCCTCGACTACCTGGCCGTGGCCCGCCTGCGCGGGGGCGCCAGGGGGCCGATCCTGTGCCTGGTGGGGCCGCCGGGGGTGGGGAAGACGTCGCTCGGGCAGTCCATCGCCCGAGCCCTGAACCGGCCATTCGTGCGTGCCTCGCTTGGAGGTGTCCGGGACGAGGCCGAGATTCGGGGGCATCGCCGGACCTACGTGGGGGCGTTGCCGGGACGGATCATCCAGGGCATGCGCCGGGCGGGCGCCCGCAACCCGGTGTTCATGCTGGATGAGGTGGACAAGCTCGGGGCCAGCTTCCAGGGCGACCCCGCGGCGGCCCTGCTCGAGGTGCTGGATCCGGCCCAGAACCACGCCTTCCTCGATCACTACCTGGACCTGCCGTACGACCTCTCGCGGGTCTTCTTCATCTGCACGGCCAACGTGACCTTCTCCATCCCCGAGGCGCTGCTGGATCGGATGGAGGTCATCGAGATCCCCGGCTACACGGACCAGGAGAAGCTGGGGATCGCGCGACGCCATCTCCTCCCTCGCCAGATGGAGGAGCACGGCCTCCCTGAGGGGGCGCTGCAGGTCAGCGACGAGCTCCTGCTCGCCATCGTGCGGGGGTGGACCCGGGAGGCAGGGGTCCGGCAGCTGGACCGTGCCCTGGCCGCGATCTGCCGGCGGGTGGCCCGGCGCCGGGCGACCGGCGACGAGACCCCGCTGACGGTGGACGAGCCCCTCCTGGCCGAGGCGTTGGGCCCACGGCGGGTGGACGAGGCCCGCCTCGAGGAGGAGGCCTCGGTCGGGGCCGCCACCGGCCTGGCCTGGACGGGGGTCGGGGGGGACCTCCTGACCATCGAGGCGAGCGTGGTCCCCGGGGACGGCAAGCTGACCCTGACCGGCTCGTTGGGGGAGGTCATGCAGGAGTCAGCCCGGGCGGCCATCACCTACGCCCGGAGCCGGGCGGCCGAGCTCGGGCTCGATCCCGACTTCTTCAAGCGGCACGACATCCACATCCACGTCCCCGAGGGCGCCATCCCCAAGGACGGCCCCTCGGCGGGGGTGGCGCTGGCCACCGCCTTGATCTCGGCAGCGACCGGGCGGGCCGTGGACCGACGCTGGGCGATGACGGGCGAGATCACGCTGCGCGGCCTGGTGCTGCCCGTGGGAGGGATCAAGGAGAAGGCGCTGGCCGCCCACCGCGCCGGCCTCCGCGGTGTGATCCTGCCGCGCCGGAACGAGCGCAACCTGGTGGAGGTGCCCGAGGAGGTGCGGCAGGCCTTGGCGTGGCGCTTCGTGGACACGGCCGATCAGGTCCTGGAGACGGTGCTGCGGGATGCCCCGGCCCCGGCGGCGCCGGCGGCGGCCGGGGCTCAGGCCGGGGAGCGTGCCGCCCGGGCCGTGCGCAGGCGCTCGGCCAGCTCCTTGGCCTCGGGCGGCAGGGGCTCCGGCAACCGGAGGTCCAGCTCCGCGTAGAGGTCGCCTCGCCGTCCGTCCCGCAGCGACGGCATGCCCAGGCCGCGCAGGCGCAGGCGGCTGCCGTTCTGGCTCCCGGCCGGGACACGGAGCGCCACCTGCCTGCCGGCGAGGGTCGGCACCAGGACCTCCCCGCCCAGGATGGCCACGTCCAGCGGCACTGGGACCCGGACGTGGAGGTCGTCGCCCTCGCGCCGGAAGGTGGGATGGGGGCGGATGCGAACTCGCAGGTAGAGGTCGCCGGCCCGACCAGCGGGGCCGCGCTCGCCCTGGCCCGCCACGCGGAGCCGGGTGCCGTCTCGGACGCCGGCGGGGATCTCGACCTGGACGAGACGGTGGCCTCGGCGACCCTTGGTCTCCACCGTCCTGCTCCCGCCGGTGAAGGCCTCCTCCAGCGAGATCCAGACCTCCGCCTCCACGTCCGAACCCCGGGCACCGGTGTCGGGCCTCCGGAACCCGGACCCGAACAGGTCGTGGAAGAGGCTGCCGAAGGGGCTCTCGCCCCCGAACAGGTCGTCGAGGTCCTCCGGGGAGAGGTCGCGATACTCGACGTGCACGCCCCCGAAGGGGGCGCCGCTCCCCTCGCCTGCCCCCTGGAATCGCTGCCAGTCGGGGCCGAAGCGGTCGTACTGGCGTCGCTTCTCCGGATCGGAGAGGACGGCGTAAGCCTCGTTGATCTCTTTGAAGCGCTCGGCCGCGGAGGGGTCGCCCGGGTTGCGGTCCGGGTGGTAGCGCATGGCCAGCCGACGGAAGGCGGCCTTGATCTGCTGCTCGTCCGCCGTCCGCGGGACCCCGAGGACCTCGTAGTAGTCACGCACTCCGGTTGCCATCCACCTTCCTCCCTACCCGGCCCGGGCTGGGGCCAAACCCGGCCCGGGAGCCGGAGGGAGCGGCCCGGCCGCGACCCCCGGAGCTCGGGCCGGGTGGGGGGACGGGATGGCCCCCGGCTCAGGGGGGCGCCAGGCGTAGCCCCCAATCGCCAGGGCCGCCGACCGAGCCCGTCCAGGGCGGGGGATCGCTCGCGGGGAAGCTCTGCTCGAGGATCGCGTCCCAGCGATCGTCGTCGGTCGGCGCCGTCGCGGGTGCCTCGACCCGCTCCGCTCGTCCCTCAGCCACCCCTCCATCATGGGCTGGCCGGGGAGCGGTGGCAAGCCGGGCAGGGGACGCCGGCCTGTCGCCCGCCGGGTCCGGGCGGCCAGCGCCCTACACGGCCGCCCCTCGCGCCCGCCTCGCCTGGGCGAGGACGTTGCGGATCTGGTCCAGGTGGGAGTCGCTGTGGGCGAGGCCCATCAGGAAGCGGCCGATGGCGTTCATCGGTGGTGCCCCCTCGCGGTAGCGGTAGGTGGTCTCCAGGTGGGGAGGGTCGGGCCAGGCGTCGAGCATGGCCAGCTGCATCCGACGGCTCTCCCGGATGCGCTGCCGCATCGCCTCGGCCGTGGTCATCTCCTGCCAGGGGACCTCGTAGCGGGAGCGCCCCTGGACGGGGACGCCGCGGGCCAAGGTGAGGGCGAGCGCCGCCGACTCCTCGGCTGAGGCCGTGGCGTGCACGATCACGTGGCCCAGCGTCCAAGGCAGGTTCACCTCCTCGCTGGTGGCGGCGAAGCTGTCGTGGGCCTCGGGGTCCTCGGGCACGAAGGTGACGTCCGGGTCCTCGGCGTCGGCGACCAGGGTGAGCATGACGTCGCACATCTCGGCGGCGAGCTGGGCCAGGTCCTCCCGGCCCAGGCCGAGCTCGTCGGCGAGCTGCTGGGGCGTCTTCTCGCGTCTGCGAACCGGGCTGAAGTCGATCACGATCGGAGCAACCGACCTGGCCACGGGAATGCTTCCCTGGGCCCGACCCCTCGTGTCGGACGGGAGTTGGGCGCCCCGGCCTCGGCCCCCGCCCCGCTCGTGGCCGGCAGGCCCTCTGGCCCTCACAATGCTCACCGTGGAGGACCGTCCCTTTCTGACCGCTCAGTGGCGGCACCTGGCCATGGTCAACTATGAGGTCGATCCTGAGCTGGTCGGGCCCCTCGTCCCCCGCGGCACCGAGCTCGATCACTTCGGCGGGCGCTACTACGTCAGCCTGGTCGGCCTGTTGTTCCTCCACGTTCGCCTGCGTGGGCTCCGGATCCCCTTCCACGAGCGGTTTGAGGAGATCAACCTGCGCTTCTACGTCCGACGCCGAGTGGGGGCGGAGACCCGCCGGGCGGTCGTCTTCGTGCGGGAGCTGGTCCGGCTGCCGACGGTGGCGCTGATCGCCCGCTGGCGGTACGGCGAGCACTACTCGGCGCTGCCCATGCGCCACCGGGTCGACGAGCGAAACGCGAGCTACGAGTGGCGACGGGGCGGCCGCTGGCAGGGGCTGCGGGTGGAGGCCGAGGAGGGGGCGGCCCTGCCACGGCCGGGATCGGAGGAGGAGTTCATCACCGAGCACTATTGGGGCTACTCGACCACCCGGCGTGGGACGATCGAGTACCGGGTCGAGCATCCCCGCTGGCGCGTACGCCGGGCCCGCGCGAGCGTGGACGGCGACCTCGAGCGCCTGTATGGGCCGGGCTTCGCCGCCACCTTGAGCCGGCCCCCGACCTCGGCTTTCCTGGCCGACGGGTCGTCGGTGGCGGTGATGCCGGGCCGGCTCCTCCGGAGTTGAGCCCCGGCGCGGGGCGCACCGGCTTGGGGGGAGGGCCGTCCGGCCCGGGGGTTCCGCCCCGGCGAGGCCGGTGAGCCGGTAGGGTAGAGACAGGTGAGGCGGAACCATGGGCACCGAGATGGAGAGGGGACGATCCATGCCCCATCCGGACGCTGAGGTCGGGCTGGCCGGCGTCGACCTCCTCGACCCGGATGGCTACGTGTCCGGCGTGCCCCACGAGCTGTTCGCCAGGCTTCGCCGCGAGGCTCCGGTCCTCCGCCACCCGCTGCCCGACGGCTCCGCCTTCTGGGTGCTCACCCGGCACCGAGACGTGGCCCGCGTCTCCCGGGATTGGGCGACCTTCTCCTCCGAGCGCCGTACCGCGCTCCTGAACGAGCCGCCGGAGGAGGGGAAGCGGGAGCTCCGGATGATGCTGCTGAACATGGACCCGCCCCGGCACGGCCGGCTCCGATCGTTGGTCAACCGCGGCTTCACGTCGCGGATGATCGAGCGCCTGACCGAGCCCGTCCGCCGGCTCTGCGCAACGATCGTCGCCGCCGCCCTGGATCGGGGCGAGTGCGACTTCGTGGCCCAGATCGCGGCCCCGCTCCCGCTCCAGGTCATCGCCGAGATGCTGGGCATCCCCGAGGGCGACCGGCGGCAGATCTACGAGTGGAGCGACCAGATGCTCTTGGGGCACGATCCGGAGGGACGTGGCACGGGGGAAGGCCCCGGTCGGGCCTCGGCGGCGATGTTCGCCTACGCCAACGAGCTGGCCCGGCGGCGCCGCCTGCATCCCCAGGACGACCTGGTCAGCGTGCTGGTCCAGGCCGAGGTCGATGGGGAGCGCCTCACCGAGCTCGAGTTCGACCTCTTCTTCCTCCTCCTCGCCGTGGCTGGCAACGAGACCACCCGCAACGCGATCGCCGGTGGCATGCTCGCCCTGCTTGAGCATCCGGAGCAGTGGCGCCGGCTCCAAGCGGTGCCGTCCCTGGTGCCCCGGGCCGTGGAGGAGATCCTGCGCTGGGTGACCCCGGTCATGCACTTCCAGCGCACCGCCACCCGCGAGGTCGAGCTCGGGGGACACCGGATCTCGGCGGGTGACCGCGTCGCCATGTACTACGTCGCCGCCAACCGAGACGAGGCCGTGTTCGAGGAGCCGGGCCGCTTCGACGTCGCCCGCTGGCCGAACGAGCACCTGGCCTTCGGGGGCGGTGGGCCGCACTTCTGCCTGGGCGCGCCGCTGGCCCGGCTTGAGATCCGCCTGATGCTGGAGGAGCTGCTCCGGCAGGTCGGTGAGGTGGAGCAAGTCGGCCCTGCCCGCCGGCTGCGCTCCAACTTCATCAACGGGCTGCGGGAGTTGCCGGTGCGTCTCGTCCCACGCGCCGGCCGCCTCTGAGCGCCCGGCCCGGTGGTCCGGCTGTCACGTCCGCATCTGGCATCCTGTAGAGGAGCGCCCATGGGGGCCGCCCGGTGGCGGAGCCCGGTGCGGCCGTCGTCACACCTCGTCAGGATCGGGAGCAGCGCGTGAAGATCACCTTCCTCGGCCATGCTGGCCTCTTCATCGAGACCAGGCACGGGAGCGTCCTGTGCGACCCCTGGTTCAACCCTGCCTACTTCGCCTCCTGGTTCCCCTTCCCGGCCAACGACGGCCTGGATCGGGATCGCTTCCGACGCCCGACCTATCTCTTCGTGTCCCACCTCCACCAGGACCACTTCGACCTCGCCTTCCTGCGCGACGAGGTCGCCAAGGACGCGATCGTCCTCTTGCCCGACTACCCGCTCGGCCTGCTCGAGTCGGCCCTGCGCGAGCTGGGCTTCACCCGCTTCGTGCGGACGCGCAACTGGGAGCCGGTGGATCTGGACGGCCTCCGGGTGACCATCCACAGCCTGGTGGCCCCCACCGACGGGCCGCTGGGGGACTCGAGCCTGATCGTCGACGACGGTGAGCACCGGATCCTGGACCAGAACGACTCCCGTCCCGTGGACCTCGATCGTCTGGCCGGGTTGGGCCCCTTCGATGCCCACTTCCTCCAGTTCTCGGGTGCCATCTGGTTCCCGTTCGTCTACCAGTACCCGGCCAAGATGCTGGAGGCGCTGGGCCGAAAGAAGCGGGAGAACCAGATGACGCGGGCGCTGCGCTACGCGCAGCACCTGGGGGCTACCTGGGTGCTGCCCTCAGCCGGCCCTCCCTGCTTCCTCGACGACGAGCTGTTCGAGCTCAACGACTTCGATCGCGACCCGGCCAACACCTTCCCGGACCAGACGGTGTTCCTCGAGTACCTGCGAGCGGCCGGGCTCGACAACGGCCGGCTGGTGATCCCCGGCAGCGAGATAACCCTGGAGCGTGGCCGCTGCGAGATCCGGCATCCGCTCCCGGAGCGCGAGGTGGAGGCGATCTTCACCGACAAGCGTGGCTACCTGACCCGGTATCGGGAGCGCAAGCGGCCGCTGATCGAGGCCTGCAAGGCGAGCTGGCCGCGGGGGCGCGTCGACGTGCTTGAGGCGCTCCGGGAGTGGTTCCAGCCCCTGCTGGAGCGGGCCGACGTGACCTGCGCCGGCATCAACGGCGTGGTCGTCCTCGACCTGGGAGAGGAGGGGGTGGCGATCGACTTCCATCGGCGCCGCGTGGATCGCTGGGACGGCCAGGAGCCCGACTACTACTACCGGATCGATCGTGCCCTGGTCGAGGCCTGCATCCTGGCCCACGAGGAGGACTGGGTCAACACCATCTTCCTCTCCTGCCGCTTCCAGGCTCGTCGCAGGGGTGCCTACAACGAGTACGTCTACAACTTCTTCAAGGGACTCTCGATGGAGCGCCTCCAGTACATCGAGGGCTACTACGCCGAGCGGGCTCCGGTGGACCAGTTCTGGGAGTCGCACGGGTACCGCATCCAGCGTCGCTGCCCGCACCTCAAGGCCGACCTGGCCCGGTTCGGCCGGATCGAGGACGGCATCCTCACCTGCACCATGCACGGCTGGCAGTTCGAGCTGGCCACTGGTCGCTGCCTGACCTCGGACGATCGCCGGCTCTACGCCCGCCCGCTGGACCGGCCCGGGGCGGAGGGGGCCGAGGCCCTCCAGCCAAGCGCGGCCGGGGCGACGGTCCGGCCGCAGTGCGGGCACTGCACCTACGACCTCTCGCGTCGCTCCCGGGGCGTCGCCTCCTGAGGTCGCCGGCGGGGCGGCCGGGCCCAGCCCCGCCCTCTGGCCGTCGGCGGCGAGAGCGGGATCTTGACCCTGGCCACCAGGCCGGGGGCGTGGTCGTGGAGCTGGATGGTGCCGCCGTGGGCGCGCACGATCCAGCGGGCGATGGCGAGTCCGAGCCCCCCGCCGGCACCGCTACGGCTGGCGTCCAGCTGGTAGAAGCGCTCGAAGACCCGCTCCCGCTCATGGGCGGGGATGCCAGGGCCGCGGTCGGCGACCTGGAGCTCCACCTCCCGCCCCGCCCGCAGGCAGCGGACCTGCACGGCCTCGCCCCGGGGAGAGAAGCGCAGGGCGTTGTCGAGCAGGATCAGGAGCACCTGCTTCAGGCGGTCGGGGTCGGCCGTGACCTGCCCCCCACGGCGCTCGACCAGCTCCAGCCGGACCCCGCGGGCGGCGGCGACCGGCTCCAGGGCGCACACGGTCTCCTCCACCATGGCGTCCACGTCGAAGGCGAGGGGGCGGAGCTCCGCCTCGCCGGCGTCGGCCCGAGCCAGGGTCAGGAGGCCGGCCACCAGCCGGCCCATCCGCCGGGTCTCGCCCTCCAGGGAGCGGAGGACGTCCTCCTGCTCCTCGATGGTCTGCTCGGGGTGGCGGCGGAGCACCTGCAGGCCGGCGTCGAGCACCGCCAGCGGGGTCCGCAGCTCGTGCGAGGCGTCGGCGGTGAACTGGCGCTGGCGCTCGAAGGCCTGGCGGATGGGCACCAGTGCCCGCTCGGCCAGGAACCAGCTGGCCGCCACCACCAGCAGCAGCGTGCAGGCCCCGGCGACGCTGACCACGGCCAGGGCCTGGGCCTCCACGGCGCGCACCGGGTCCAGGTTGCGGCCGACCTGGAGCGCGCCGCGGCCGTCCGGTAGCGGCTGCGAGACGACCAGCGCGTAGTGGTCGTCGCGGAGCTCGACGGTGGTCGTGCTGCCGCTTCCGCGCAGCGCGCGCAGGGCGGGTGGGCGCAGGGGGCCCGTGGTCACCCCGCTCGGGTCGAGCAGGACCCGGCCGTGCGCGTCCCAGAGCACGTAGAAGGTCCCCGAGGCGACGGCGTCGTGGTGCGCCTGGAGGTCGCGCGGGTCCCGCTCGCCCGCCTCCGCCCGGATCCGCCCCACCTCGCGGCGGAGCTCGGAGGTGGTCTGGGCCATGAGGAGGTGGTTGAGAAGGAGGACGATGGCCGCTCCCAGGGCCGCCACCACCCCGGCCATGACCACGGCGTTCAGCGCCATCAACCGCCAGCGGACGCGGCTGAAGATCATGGTCGCAGCACGTAGCCGACCGAGCGCACGGTCTGGATCAGCTTGCGCGGGTGGTCGCGGTCGATCTTGTCCCGCAGGTAGTGGATGTAGAGGTCGACCAGGTTCGAGGAGGGGGCGGCGTCGTAGCCCCAGACGTGGTCCAGGATCCGCTGCCGGGTCAGCACCTGGCGTGGATGCCGCATCAGCAGCTCCAGCAAGCGGAACTCGTGGGGGGTGAGCTCGATCTCCTGCGCACCCCGGCGGACGACCCGGGTGGCGGGCTCGAGGATCAGGTCGGCGACCTGAAGCCGTTCCTCGAGCGCGCCTTCCCGGCGGAGACGGGCGCGCAGCCGGGCCAGCAGCTCCTCCATGGCGAAGGGCTTGGTGAGGTAGTCGTCGGCGCCGGCGTCGAGCCCACTCACCCTGTCGGGGACGGCGTCACGGGCGGTGAGCATGATGATCGGCATCAACAGCTCCCTCGAACGCATCGCGCGGCAGACGTCGATCCCGTCCATCCCCGGGAGCGAGAGATCGAGGATGACCGCCTCCGGGCCTGCCCGGACAGCGGCCTCGAGCCCGCGGTCCCCTCGTTGCTCGTAGAGGACCTGGAACCCCTCCTCCTGGAGGACGCGCTGGATGAGATGGCCCAGGGCGACCTCGTCCTCGATCAGGAGGACCCGGACGCCCTGGGCCGGCGCTTGGCGAGATGGCGGTTGACCCATGGGCTCAGGGGCGTCGCCCTCGAATGCTACCGCCCCCCAGGGCATCCCCCGGGGCCAGTGTGGGGAAGGATGGCTCTCAGCAAGTTCTTATCGTCTGCCAATGCTTCTCCAAAGCAGCCGTTGCTAGCCTCGAAGCCATGACACGAACTCGCCCGCCTTCGCCAGGCGCCGTCCGGGATCGTGGCCTCGACCGGCTCCGCCGGTGGACGGTCGCCGTCGCCGCCGCCTCGGCCGGGCTCGTCGGGTTCTTCGCCGTCCTGGCCGTCAACGGCTTCCCCGGCCACCCCACCGGGTCGGGGGCGACCTCCACGGCCGGGTCCTCCTCGACCTCCCCCGCGTCGGGGCCCTCGTCCGCCAGCGCGCCGGCTCAGGGCTCCTCCGGCGCCACCCAGCCGGCGCAGGCGTCGTCGCCCTCCCAGCCCCAACCGCCCCCGGAGGGGTTCTTCGGCCAGGGAGGCGGCGGGCCGATGGTGGTCTCCGGCGGCTCCTAGGTCGCCCATGCTCGGGGTGGCGGAGTTCCCTGCCCTGGGAACAGGGGTGAGGATCCTGGTCACCCGTCCCGAGCTGCTGGCTGCGGCTCGGCAGGCGGTGACGGCGGAGCTGGCCGCGATCGACGCCGCCTGCAGCCGGTTCCGGGACGACTCGGAGCTGGCTCGGGTGAATCGCGCCGCTGGCCGGACGGTGGCGGTGGGGCCGCTCCTGGCCGAGGTGCTGGCGGAGAGCCTGCGGGTGGCCCGGATGACGGAGGGGGCCGTTGATCCCACGGTGGGGCGGGCGCTGCGCCTGATCGGGTACGACGTCGACTTCGCCGCCGTCCCTCGCCGCGGCGGGCCCCTGCGGCTCCTGGCCGAGCCGGTGCCGGGCTGGGAGGCGGTCGAACTGGACGCCCAGCGAGGTCTGCTGCGCGTCCCGCCCGGCGTGGAGCTGGACCTCGGCTCCACCGCCAAGGCCTTCGCCGCCGATCGGTGCGCTCGGGCCGGGCTGGAGGCGATGGGGGAGGGGGGGCTGCTGGTCAGCCTGGGCGGTGACATCGCCATGGCCGGGGCGTGCCCCCCGGGCGGGTGGCGGGTCCTGGTCACCGACTGCCACTCAGCCCCGCTGGACGGCCGTGGCCAGGTCGTGTCCCTCACCGGCGGGGCGCTCGCCACCTCCAGCACCCGTGTCCGGCGCTGGGCCCGCGGCGGGGCCTGGCTCCACCACATCGTGGACCCGGCCACCGGGCTGCCGGCCCGGGAGCACTGGCGGACGGTCAGCGTCGGGGCCGGGTGCTGCGTGGACGCCAACGCCGCCGCCACCGCCTCCATCGTCTGGGGGCCGCGGGCGCCCGAGTGGCTCACGGCCAAGGGCCTCCCAGCACGCCTGGTCCGGACGGATGGAGGGGTGGTGACGGTCGCCGGCTGGCCGCGCGAGGAGGTCTGCGCGTGACCCAGCCGAGCCCCCTCTGGTACGCGGGCCGAGGGGCGGGGATGGTGCTCCTGCTCCTGCTCACGGCGACCACGGTGCTGGGCATCGCCACCAGCCAGCGTTGGGGGACGGCGGGATGGCCCCGCTTCCTCACCGCTGGCCTGCACCGCAACCTTGCCCTCCTCTCGCTCGTGGCGCTCCCGCTCCACGGGCTCCCCATGGTCCTCGACCGGTACGCCCACCTGGGGCTCGTGGACATCACCGTCCCCTTCGTCTCCCACTACCGGCCGCTATGGCTCGGGCTCGGCGTACTGGCCGGGGAGCTCTCGGTGGCGATGGTGGTCACGAGCCTGCTTCGCGGTCGCCTGGGCTACCGGGCCTGGAGGCTGGTGCACTGGCTCGCCTACCTGGCCTGGCCGCTGGCGATGCTGCACGGCCTCGGCACCGGCAGCGACACCAGGACGGGGTGGGCGTTGATCCTCTACGCGGCCTGCCTGGTGAGCGTCCTGCTGGCGATCCTGTGGCGCCTCTCGCTGACCGGCGAGCAGGCCCGCGGCTGGCAGGCAGGGATGGGTGCGCTCTGCGGGGTCGGGGCGCTCGCCCTCGCCGTCTGGACGTTGGTGGGACCGCTCCAGCCGGGCTGGGCGGCGGCGGCCGGTACCCCGCGGGAGCTGCTCGGGAGCCAGAGCGCGAGCGCCCAGCGGGCGACCAACGCGCCCAGCCCTTCCCCAACCCCAGCTCCCTCGGCCACCCCTCGCCCGACCACGACCCCGAGCCCCCCGCCCGCGGCCTCGCTGCCCAGCGGGCTGGACGATCGGCTGACGGGCAGCGTCACCGAAACCGACTCGGGGACCGAGGTCGACCTGGTCGACCTCCGTGACCGCTCCCTGGAGCTCCTGCTCGGGATCCCTGGTGGGGATGCCGCCACTGGACCCCTGACCGTGACCCAGGGCGGCCAGACCATCTGCCGGACCGACGCCGAGCTCACCAACCCGGTGACCGCGACCTGTGGCGGCACCCAGCTGGCCATCAGCCTGGTCCGCGTCCGGGGTGGTGAGGGGGAGGGGGGGCGGATCGTTGGCGTGCTGCAAACGGGGCCGTCCCAATGAGCCAGATCGTGGCCGCCCCCCCGGCCGCCCTGCCCTGGCTGCTAGGGGGCCCACCGGCCGAGATGGGCCCGGAGCCGTTGGAGAGCCACCTCCAGCGCCTCGGCCCCTGCCCGGCCGGAGGGGCTGAGCTGCTGTCGGCCCTCCGCTCGACCGGGATCCGGGGCCGGGGCGGGGCGCGCTTTCCCGCCTGGCGGAAGTGGCGGGCCGTGGGCGAGCGATCCGGTGGCCGGGCGGTGGTGCTGGCCAACGGGGCCGAGGGCGAGCCCGCCAGCTGGAAGGACCAGGTGCTGATGGCGATGCGGCCGCACCTGGTGCTGGACGGGGCCGAGCTCGCCGCCGACACGGTGGGGGCGACCGAGGTGGTCCTCTACGTGGGACGCGAGCTGACCGATGCCCGGCAGGCGCTGGAGCGGGCGATCGCGGAGCGGGGCGGCCGGCGGTGGGGCCGTCGCCGCGTGCGCCTGGTGACCGCTCCACCCCGCTACGTGGCCGGCGAGGAGACGGCCGCCGTCCGCTTCGTGGACGGCGGCCCCGCCCGGCCCACCTTCCGGCCGCCGCGGCCGTTCGAGCGAGGCGTCCGGGGCCGGCCCACGCTGGTGCAGAACGTCGAGACCCTGGCCTTGGTCGCCCTGCTGGCCCGCTTCGGGACGGAGTGGTTCCGCAGCGTCGGGGTACCGTCGACCCCCGGCCCGCTGCTGGTGACGGTGGGCGGGGCGGTGCGCCGACCGGGCGTCTACGAGGTGCCGCACGGGATCTCGCTGGACCAGGTGCTGGGCACAGCCGAGCCGGTCGGGCCCATGGCCGGGATCCTCCTCGGGGGGTACTTCGGCGCCTGGGTGGCCCCATCCCGCGCGGCGTCGGTGGTGCTGGACGACGAGGCGCTGGCGGCGTCGGGCGTCGGGCTCGGCTGCGGGGTGGTCTTCGTGCTCCCGGACGAGGCCTGCCCGGTGATGGAGACGGCGCGCATCCTCGGCTTCCTGGCCCACGAGAGCGCACGCCAATGCGGGCCCTGCCAGTACGGCCTTCAGGCCCTGGCCGAGGTGGCGCATCGCGTCGCCATCGGCCGCGGGGGGGCCGACGACGTTGCCCTCCTCCGACGCTGGGCCGGGCAGCTTCGAGGGGGGCGAGGGGCCTGCCGTCATCCGGATGGCGCGGTGGGCCTGCTCACCAGCGCCCTGGACACCTTCGCCGACCACGTTCGCCTCCATCTCCGCCCCAGCCCCTGCCCCGCCAGCCGGGCCGCCACCTGGCTGCCCTTCCCTCCACCCCAGGAGGGATGGGGGTGAGGTATCGCCTGCAGGTCAACCCGATCGCCTGCGCCGGTCACGGCCTCTGCGCGGAGCTCTTCCCGGAGCGGGTGCGGCTCGACGATTGGGGCTACCCCATCGTGGCTCCGGAGCCGTTCGACGAGCGCCTGCTGCCCCATGCGCGACGGGCAGTCAGCCAGTGTCCCCGTCTGGCGCTGCGGTTGGAGGAGGTGGGGGTCGGGCCCCGTCGCCCCGGCGCCTGAGGGGGCGGGGAGGCCGGGCGCTCCATGCCGGAGGCCCGGCCCGATTCTGGGGGTAGAGAAGGCAGAGGGGATGAGGCCTCACCTCACTCAACGCGGGACCGTCGCCGATTGATCACTGGCCCCCACGCCGCGCCGAGGCCCTCGCCCCTTGAACCGGCGGCGTCCCTGGCCCAGGGCTCGGCCGGTGGTCGCGCCCGGCCGCCAGGGCTCCGCACGGGCCACGAAGGGTCGCGCCGGGTCGAGGCCGGCCCCCTCGGAGGCCCCTCGACGCTCAGCCGGCTCCGAGCCGTCTCGTCCTGAGGGTCGGCAGCACCCGCCAGGCGGCCAGGGCGACGCCGGCCAGCCCGGCCACCAGCGCCGCGGCCGCTGGGAGCAGCGCCGCAGGTCGGGCGAGGGGCACGAGGGCGGTGGCCAGGTCGCCGGCCGAGGTGGGCACGAGCCGGGTGGGGGCGAGATGAAGGGCGGCAGCCGCCAGCGCGGCCAGGGCGAGCCCCGCCAGCGGCGAGCGCACCGCCGGGATGACGAGAGCCGTGAGCAGCTGGGCTCGGGTCGCGCCCAACGCCGTCAGCACCCCGAGCCGATCTCCCTGCCTCCCGGTCAGGAGCAGGAGCGTGCAGAAGTACCCGGCGACGACCAGGGCCAGGAGCAGGTTCGCGACCAGCCCCGGGCGGCCCGGGGCGAGAGCGGCCCGCTCCCACCCGCCCCAGGTGGGAGCCGCCGATCGCCCTCCGGCGGCCAGCTCCCGGGCCAGGAGGTCGAGGCCGAGCAGGACCGGCAGCAGCCGTCGCAGCCCCCGCAGGGAGGGGTCGCGCTGCGCCGCCATCCCGAGCGCCACCGCCACGGGCAGGCCCCAGATGAGGAGCGATGAGCGCCGAGCGGGGCGTCGCCCCCGCGCCGGGTGTGGGTCGGGTGGGGCGGCGTCGCGGCTGGCCAGGCCGGCGCCGACGACCCCCGCCGCCAGGCAGAGGGCTGCCCCCAGCAGGGAGGGCAGCGAGGCCGGCCCGACCTCCGGCGTCGCCAGCGCGCCGCCGGCCGCGCCCAAGGCCGCCCCCGCCACCCCCGCCACGATGAGCTGGAGGCCGACCACCAGGGCGCACTGCCGTGGCGTGAGCCCGAGCGTCGCCAGCAGGTCGAGCCGAGAGCGCTGCGCCCGCACGAGACAGGTGCCGATGCCACCGGCCGCGGTCAGGACCGTCAGCGCGGCGAGGAGGTCCAGCCCGACGGTGACGGCGGGATGCCAGCCCGCCGCCGAGAGGCCGGCCGGGGCCGGGATGGAGGCGGCCGCGGCTGGCGCCAGCACGGCGAGCCCGGTCGCCGTCAGCGTGACGACCAGGATCGTCGCCGCCTCTGGCCAGCGGTGGCCGAGCCCGCCCAGGGTGGCCTGCCCCAGGGCGACGACGCGACTCGATCGACGCTCCTTCACGCCCCCCTTTCCCCCTCGGTGGCCGGGGCGCATGCCCCCTCCGCGAGGGTGGGCATGAGCTCCACGTCCTCGACCACGCGTCCGTCCAGGAGCCTCACGACCCGCTCCGCGCAGGCGCTGGCGACCGTCGCCCTGGTGGTGGCGAGGAGGACGGTCGAGACCTCGGGGCGGAGCGCGCTCAGCAGGCGGGTGACCTCGGCCCCGGTGCCGCTGTCGAGCCCGGCGGTGGGCTCGTCGAGCAGCAGCAAGGGAGGCTGGTTGATCACGGCCCTGGCGATGGCGGCTCGCCGCCGCTGGCCGGGCGAGAGCTCGCCGGGGCGGCGATCCGCCCGGTCACCCAACCCGCCCCGCTCGAGCAGGTCAAGGGCCCGGGCGCGGGCCTGGGAGGCGGGGGTGCCGGCGACCCTGGCGGCCAGGAGCAGGTTGTCGAGGACGCTCAGCTCGGGGAGCAGGGGCAGGCGAGGGGACACGTAGCCGAGATGATGGCGTCGGAAGCGGGCGAGCTCGGCCTCGTCCAGGAGGTCGAGTAGGTGGCCGTCCACCACCACGCACCCGCTGGTGGGACGATCGAGGCCGGCGATCAGGTCGAGGATCGTCGACTTGCCGCTGCCCGAGGGCCCGACCAGGGCCACGAACTCCCCCTCCTCGATGGTGAGGTCCACCCCCGACAGGGCCGTCACCTCGCCGAAGGTCCGCGTGACGTCCTCCAGCTCCACGATCGCGGTCACACCGCCCCTCCTGCGTCCACTGCCATCCACTGCCGTCATGGGGCCGGCCCTGCCGCCGACCTCCGGCCAGACCCGACCCTTCCTTCGACCCCCGCCGCGGCCCGACGGCCGCGGCCCGCACACCTCGCTATCATGAGGTTTCGCGACGTGGGCCCGTGGCGCAGCTGGGAGCGCGTCTGAATGGCATTCAGAAGGTCAGGGGTTCGAGTCCCCTCGGGTCCACCAGGCTCACCTCTTCCGAGCCCATCGCTGGTCGATTCGAACCCACGGGAGCCCGTGGGAAGCCCCCCGTTCTCGTCGATCCTGGCCCGGCCGACCCGGTCCTGGACCAACGACCCGGTCGACTCCAGGTCCTGGGCCACCCGCCGCTCGAACGATCGCCGACATGACATAGCCGGACGACTTCGGTCCCGACCTCGCCGCTGAACGCCCGGCGCCGTCCTCGGCCGTGGTTCGTCCCGCTCTCGGAACCCGACGTCTCTTTGTGGCCTGCGCAGTACCGGCGCGGGGGCTGCGTCGAGCGCCTCCCCGACGAGCGCCGGGTGAGGACGGCACCGGCTGCCGGCTCAGGGCCAGAGCACCTTCGGCTCGAGACACCGCCAGGATCGATCTCACCGCTGAAACGCCGTCTGGCGTCGGCGCCAGGCTTCCTCGGCCTCCCTGGCCAGGGCGGCGTTGCGCTCGATCCATTCGTCGATCTCTTCTCGGTAGTCCGCGTAGTAGCCCACGGCCGCGTCGACCAGGCCCGGGCTGATCCCGAGGTGCTCGGCGGCGGCCGCGCGGCTGCCCTCGTGACGGACGGTCTCGATCACCTGCCAGACGTCGAGTCGGTGGCCGGCGAGCGCCGCCCGGCGTCCCCCGGCCCCGTCCCGGAAGACGATTCCCGGGTGATCGGCCATGCGAACGGCCTCCTCCAGGTAGTGCTCGGCAACCGTTGCCGCTGAGTAAGTGATAGTCTCATACGGCACCCCTCACGGGGTTGCCCTTGCGGGCTTCGCGCTTCCCCGCCGCGTGCCCGAGAAGCCCGGGTCTTACCGCGGCTCTGCGCTTCACGAAGGCTCCAACTGAGCCTACGGGCGGGGTCCCCACCAAGCCAGCTTGGT
>DATGLL010000054.1:0-12400 GCA_035294145.1 Candidatus Dormiibacterota bacterium
CATCCTGGCCCGGGTGGCGGGGAGGCTTGACCCGTGGGCGGCCGCTCGTGGCCGAGCCGGCGAGGTGCTCCTGAGGGGTAACGACAGCTGACGTGTCCACACACTCACCATTCACTTCCGTCAACTTGAAGCAGTGGGCGCGCGAGCAAGGCATCCCTCCCGTCACCGCCTCCCGCTGCTTCCCGTCGGGCACGCTTCCCGTCCCGGCCCGGCGGGTCGGTCACCTGATCCTGGGGAACGCCCTGGCGTGACCGCTCGCGTGTCCGCTGCCGATCAACGCTCCGATCTGGACCGGCAGGTGGCGGGTGGTGCCGCTCGGGCGGCCCAGGAGGGGCTCGCCGTCGGGCGCCTTCTGACCGAGGTCGGCTCGGCCCTGAACGGAACGCGTCGGAGGTTCCTGGCCTTGCGGCGTGACCCGACCGTGACCCCGATCGTGGTCCAGCCTCGGGACCGCTTGGCGCGGTTCGGGGCCGAGGAGGTGGAGGCCGCCCTCGCCGCTCAGGGAGGGGGGCTGGTGGGGGTCGATCCCTCCGAGGTCGACGAGGACCTGGTCCGAGACGTAAGCGAGCTCCTGAGCGGCCTCGGCGCCCGGCACGACGGCCGGCGTGCCGCCGCCCATCGGGGGCCCGGGCGATGGCCGCGCTCCGGCACGATGGCCCGGAGGGGTGCCCCACGAGGGTTCCCCATCGGAGCACGCTCCGATGGGGTCCCCAGGCTGGCCTCGTGGGGTCCCCGGTGAGACCCGGGCTTCCCGGGCACGCGGCGGGGAAGCACGAAGGCCGCGAGGGCAACCCCATGAGGGGTGCCGCATGAGACGATCGCTTACTCAGCGGCAACGGCGTCGACCGACAGGCCGTAGAGGTTGGCCAGAGCCACCACGGTCGCGAGAGGGGGCTGCCTCGTCCACCTCGTGGTCACTCAGGGGCACCCGGCTCACGCCGATCGCCTTCGCCGCAACCTCCTGCGAGGGACCGGCCCGCTCCCGCGCCCTGGCCGGCGCTTTGCCCCAGCCCTCGAGGCTCGACGCCATCCGACTTCATCGTCACCGCCGCCGGCGGGCGCGGATCGGTCCGCAGCTGCGTTACGAATCAAACGAACGCCAAGGGGGTTGGAACGTCATCAGCCCCGCCCGGTGAGGAGCCCCACCGTGCCCAGGGTCAGCAGCTCGATCCTGGGCTCCCGCCAGCCAGCCGCCGCGGCCAGCCCCACCAGCTCCCCCGGGGCCAGGTAGGCGTCGACGGTGTCGCTCAGGTAGCGGTAGGCCTGGCGATCCCCGGAGACCCAGCCCCCGATCCGTGGCAGCAGGTGACGCAGGTAGGCCCGGTAGGCCCGACCGACCGGCCCCCTCCCGGGGCGGACGAACTCCAGCACCACCGCCCGCCCGCCCGGCCGCAGCACCCTCAGCATCTCCCGCAGCCCTCGCTCGGGATCGGCCAGGTTGCGCAGGCCGAAGGCCACCGTGACCGCGTCGAAGCTCCCCTCCGGGAAGGGCAGGGCGAGGGCGTCGCCGCGCACGTAGCGGGGGCCGGGCGCGGCCCTCGCGGCCACCTCGAGCATCCGCGGGCTGAAGTCCAGGCCCACCACCAACCCCGCCGACGCCAGCCGACCCAGCTCCAAGGCCAACCGGCCGGAGCCGCAGGCCACGTCCAGCGCCCGGCCTGACCGCCCGGGGTCGGCGACCCGGGCAGCCCGACGGCGCCAGCGGGCGTCGGCGCCGAAGGAGAGCACGGCGTTGAGCAGGTCGTAACGGCGGGCGATGCGATCGAACATCGCCCGCACCGCGGCCGGGTCGCGCCCACCTGGCGTGCGCGAGGGCGCGGGCGCCACCTCCACCGGTCAGCCCACCAGCTGCCAGATCGAGCTGATCCCCTGGCCGACCCCGATGCACATGGTGGCCAGCCCGAACTCCACCTGGCGACGGCGCATCTCGGTGACCAACGTCCCCACCAGCCGGGCGCCGCTGCACCCCAGCGGGTGGCCGAGCGCGATCGCCCCCCCGTTGACGTTGACCGTCTCCTCGTCCAGGCCCAGCTCCCGGATGCAGGCCACGGCCTGGGCGGCGAAGGCCTCGTTCACCTCGACCAGGCCGAGGTGGCGCACCTCCAGCCCAGCCGCGGCCAGCGCCCTACGGGTGGCCGGTACCGGCCCGATCCCCATGTAGTTGGGATGGACGCCGGCCGCGGCCGCGGCCACCAGGCGGGCCAGCGGCCGCAGTCCCCGCGAGCGGGCCTGCTCGGCGCTCATCAGCACCATGGCCGCCGCCCCGTCGTTGAGCGGGGAGGCATTACCAGCGGTGACCGTCCCACCCTCTCGGAACGCCGGCCGGAGCTTGGCCAGCGCCTCCAGCGAGCTGTCCGGGCGCGGGCCCTCGTCGGCGGTCAGGACCACGGGCTCGCCTCGGCGCTGGGGCACGGTCACGGGCACGATCTCGGCCTCGAAGCGGCCCTCTCGCTGGGCGGCGACCGCCCGCTGATGGCTGCGCAGCGCGAACTCGTCCTGGGCCCGCCGGTCGACCCCGTACCGCTCGGCGACGCACTCGGCGGTCTCCCCCATCTGGAGGGTGCCGTACATCTCGGCCATCTTGGGGTTGACGAGCCGCCAGCCCAAGGCGGTGTCGTGGAGGGTCTGGGGCCCGCGGGGGAAGGGCCCGTCGGGCTTGGCCACCACCCAGGGCGCCCGGGTCATGCTCTCGACGCCCCCGGCCACGACCACGTCAGCCGCCCCCACCTGGATCTCCCGGGCGGCGGTGATCGCGGCCTGCATGCCCGAGCCGCAGAGCCGGTTCACGGTCTGGCCCGGGACCTCCACCGGGAAGCCGGCCAGCAGCAGGCCCATGCGGGCCACGTTGCGGTTGTCCTCCCCGGCCTGGTTGGCGCAGCCGAAGACGACGTCCTGGACCTCGTGAGGCTCCACCCCGGCTCGCTCGACCGCCTCCCGGATGACCAGCGCCGCCATGTCGTCGGGCCGTACGTCCTTCAGCTGGCCGCCGTAGCGCCCCATCGGCGTGCGCGCGAAGGAGACCACGACGGCGTCGCGCAGCTCCGCCATCGGCTACCTCCCCTGGAAGCGGGGCGCTCGCTTCTCGAGGAAGGCACGAACGCCCTCTTGGAAATCCTCGCCCTGCATCTGAACGCCTTGGAGATGGAACTCGAAGTCCATGGCCTCCTCGAAGGTCGCGTCGAGGGCGTGGTTGACCGACCGCTTGATGGCGGCCAGGGCCCGGGTCGGGCCCGCGGCCAGACGCTCGGCCAGCTCTCGCACCTCCGGCTCAAGCCGATCGGCGGGAACGACCCGGTTCACCACCCCCAGGCGCTCGGCCTCGTCCGCCGGGAGGGGTCGGCCGGTGTAGAGCAGCTCCAGGGCCCTGCCCACGCCGATCAGCCGCGGGAGGATCCAGGATGCCCCGCCATCCACGGTGAGGCCGATGTTGACGAAGGCCTCCACCAACCGAGCCTCCGGCACCGCGTAGCGGAGATCGCAGGCCAGGGCCACCGAGACGCCGATGCCGGCCGCCACGCCGTTGAGGGCGGCGATCGTGGGCTTGGGCATGACGCGGAGCCGGGTCAGCAGGGCCTCGTAGTCCTGTCGAACCTCGGCCAAGGTGCCGACCCGGTCGGCGAACTCCTGGACGTCAGCGCCGGCGCAGAAGGCGCGGCCCTCGCCCGTCACCACCACCACCTTGGTCTCGGGGTCACGCTCGGCTCGCTTGACGGCGTCCAAGAGTGCCCGCCGCAGATCGGTGTCGAGGGCGTTCATCCGCTCGGGTCGGTTGAGCCTGATCCAGGCCACCCCGTTGACGACCCGCTCCTCGACCACCTGGTTCGCACGTGTCTCGGCCATCTCCCTCACCGTCCCTTGAACTCGGGCCGCCGCTTCTCCAGGAAAGCGCGCATCCCTTCCTTCTGGTCCTCGGTGGCGAACAGGAAGTAGAAGCTCTTGCGCTCAGCCGCCAACCCCTCCGAGAGCGGGGTCTCCAGAGCCCGGTTGACGGCCTCCTTGGCCATCCGCAACGCCAACGGCGCCTTGGCCGCGAGCTGCTTGGCCAGGTCGACGGCCACGGCCACGGTGACCTCGGCCGGCACCACACGGTTGACCAGTCCCAGACGATAGGCGCGCCGGGCGTCGATGGGCTGGCCGAGCAGGTTGACCTCCATGGCCACATACTTCCCCACCGTCCTCGGCCATCGCTGGGTCCCCCCCGCGCCGGGGATGATGCCGAGGTTGATCTCCGGCTGCCCGAACCGGGCGGTGTCGCCGGCCACGATCAGGTCGCACATCAAGGCCAGCTCGCACCCTCCACCCAGGGCGTAGCCGTTGACGGCCGCCACCAAGGGCTTGGTGAAGGCCGTCACCGCCTGCCAGCGGCCGGTCTGGTCCCGCAGCAGCTGGTCGACGGCCGATCGCTCGCTCATGTCGGCGATGTCGGCGCCGGCGGCGAAGACCTTGTCACCGCCGGTCAGGACGGCGGCCCCGATCCCGGGGTCGGCGTCGAGGTGGCCGAGCGCGTAGCCCAGCTCGGCGATCAGCTCCGGGCTGAGGGCGTTGAGGACCCGGGGCCGGTTGAGCGTGACCACCCCCACCGTCCCGTCCCGCTCGACCAGGATGTGCTCGTACTCCATGCCACGTATCATCCGGCATATGGGGCAGGTGCTTCGGGACAGCTACGGTCGGGTCGCGGACGACCTGCGCATCTCGGTCACCGACCGCTGCAACTTCCGTTGCATCTATTGCATGCCCGCCGAGGGCCTCCGCTGGCTGGCCCGAGACGAGATCCTCACCTTCGAGGAGATCCAGCGGCTGGCCCGCATCTTCGTCCAGCGGTACGGGGTTCGCACCATCCGGCTGACCGGCGGCGAGCCCTTGGTCCGGGTACGGATCGAGGAGCTGGTGGCCATGATCAACCAGCTCGACCCCGCCCTCGACATCACCATGACCACCAACGGCGTCCTGCTCCGGCAGAAGGCCAAGCTGCTCAAAGAGGCGGGGCTGAAGCGGGTCAACGTCTCCCTCGACACCCTCCACCTCGACCGCTTCCGGGACATCGCCCGCCGCGACGCCTTCGCTCGGACCATGGATGGGATCGAGGCCGCCGTCGAGGCCGGCCTCTGGCCGATCAAGCTCAACGTGGTGGTCATGAAAGGGGTGAACGACGACGAGGCGGTGGACTTCGCCCGCCTCGCCCGCGAGCGGGGCTTCGAGGTCCGCTTCATCGAGTTCATGCCCCTCGACGGCGACCACATCTGGTCGAACGACCTGGTGGTCCCCAGCCAACGCATCCAGGAGCGGATCGAGGACCTGTTCCCCCTGGTGCCGGCGCCGAGCGACCGTCCCGGCCCCTCGGTCAACTACCGCTTCGCCGACGGGGCCCCCGGGGGCGTCGGCTTCATCTCCTCCGTCTCCCAGGCCTTCTGCGCCACCTGCAATCGCATCCGTCTGACCGCAGAGGGCGGGCTGCGCACCTGCCTCTTCTCGCTTCGCGAGACGCCGCTTCGTGACCTCCTGCGCGGCGGCGCCTCCGATGACGACCTCGCGCGGGAGATCGAGCGTGCGGTCTGGCTGAAGGAGGAGGGCCACCTCATCAACCGGGAGGGCTTCGTCAGGCCGAGCAAGAGCATGTCCCAGATCGGGGGATAGCCTTCGGCGGCGCCCATCGGCCGTGGGGTGACCGGCACCGGCCAACCTCACTCAGCCCCGGTGAGCTGCCGGGCAGTACTCTGAGCCCGATGGTCGAGGGACAGGCCAGCGCAGTCGCAGCGGGGTCGAGGTGCGCTCAGCATGAGCGGGCTGGCGGAGGGCGCCCGGCTCCGGCCCCCGAGCGCCGGGCCGGTCGCGGAGGTGGGCCGGGGGGTGCGCACCGTCCAGGGCAGCCACCACGTCGTCACCCGGGCCGCGCCCCCAGACCGCCGTGCCCGCCGGCCCGGCCATCATCGCCCGAGGAGGTAGCCGTGGCAAGGAGCGGCACGTGCTCGACGCCGAGCTGGTGGCCCACGCCCTCCTGGCCTCACCGACCTTGGTCGCCACCGTTCTCGGCCATCCCCCAGACCGCACCTCGACCGACCTGCTGGCGGAGGGCGAGCCACGCACGCCGACCGGGGCCGACACGCGCCCCGCGCCCGGCCCGGCAGGGCCCCCGGTCCAGCGGCAGGAGGGGCTTCAGACCGCCAAGGCCGGGCGGCGCCACCGGCCTCAAGGTCTGGAGACGCTGACCCCGCTCGCGGCCGCAGCACCGCCTTCGACGAGCCAGGCCCTCTCCCGGGCCTCCGCCGCCAGCGGACGAGGCGCCAATCACCTCGCAGGAGCGTCGACCATGAGCCAAGGAACCCCAGGACCCGACCAGGAGCCCAGCTATGAGCAGGCGCTGGAGCTGCTCGACCAGAAGCTGAGATCGCTTGAGGACGACAAGCTCTCGCTGGAGGAGGCGCTGGCAGCCGTCGACGAGGCCAGGGCCTACCTACGCATCTGCGAGCGCCGGCTGGAAGAGGCCCGCCGTCGCATCGAGACCCGCCCCGAGGCGAGGGGGGAGGAGGGCGCGTGAGAGAGGGCCGGATCGGAGGAGGGATGGCTGCCCGCGTCCGCCAGGGACGGAGGCCGGCGGTGGCCAGAGGTCCCGGGCCGACCGCTAGCGGATGATCTCGACCAGCAGGACCCGGGCGTTGTAGATCGCAGCGCCGAGGCTCAAGATCACGGCCGGCACCGTCAGGTGCGGTCCTCCACCCGTGCCCGGGACCAGGATCAGGCCGGCCAGCGCAAACAGCACCACGGTGGCCTGGCCCAGCGCCACGTGCACCATGAGGTGGACACGGAAGCGCCGGTCGAGCCTGCGCCACTGAGCGACGCCGGCGCCCCCAGGCCGATCGCCTCGCCGAGGGCAGCGGCCAGCAGCTCGATGCCCAGCGCCAGCACCGGCTGGAGGACCAGGACGAGCGTCGACATCACCAGCACGCCGAACAGAGTCCGACCGCCTCCAGCCCCCGCTCGGGGATGCCCTGGAGGGCGAGGATCTCGTCCAGGTTGATCGAGATGCCGACGAACGCCAGGCCAGCCAGCGCCGGAGGCGCCGACCGTGCCCACGAAGGGGTCCGACCACGCGCCGGCCCGGGATGCCGCCATCAGCCCATCACCGGGCGTAACGGTACGGCACCAGGCGCGGAGCAAGGCCCGGCAGGTGCGGTGATGCCTCTAGGCGATGGCCCGGGGCAGAGCCCCCACGTGCTCGCCCTGCGACGGGCAAGAGCCGAGGGTGGGAGGCACGGCCGCTCAGCGAGCGATGCGCCGCTCGCCCGAGAGCTGCGCCCGCGCCGCCAGCAGCGCCCAGCGACCCCAGATCGAGGCCCAGACCAGCCCATTGGCGAAGGCCGGCAGATCGGGGGCGTAGTGCTTGTAGTGGAAGGTCCACATGGCCCGGTGGAACTCGAAGAGCATGCGGGCGCTCTCCTGGCGCGTCGAGGCGCCCTTCAGGTGAACCGCCCGGGCCGTGGGCAGGTAGAAGATCTTCCAGCCGCCGGTCTTGAGGCGATAGCAGAGGTCCAGGTCCTCTCCATACATGAAGTAGTCGGGGTCGAAGAACCCCACCCGGTCGATGGCCGAGCGACGCACCATCAGGCAGGCAGCCGAGCCGGCGTCGATCTCGTGCGGCTCGGTGGGCGGGAGATGCCCGAGGTTGTAGCGGTTGAAGCGCTGGCTGTCGGGGAACAGACGGCTCAACCCCGAGAAGCGGTACAGCGCCGTGGCGGGGGTGGGAAACCCACGCCGGGCCGCAAGGTCGAGGCTACCGTCCGGGCGCTGCAGCCGCGGCCCGACCGCGCCCACGTCCGGCCGGATGAGGAGGAAGTCGGCCAACCTGCCAACGCAGCCCGGCATCACGGTCACGTCCGGGTTGAGCAGGAGCACGAACCTCCCCTCGGCGTGCTGAAGCCCGGCGTTGTTGGCCCGCCCGAAGCCGACGTTGCCAGGCAATCGGAGCACCTTGGCCTCCGGGAACTCTCGGGCCACCATCTCCGGGGAGCCGTCCACCGAGGCGTTGTCGACCACCACCGCCTCAACCGGAACGTCCGAGCAGGCGTAGAAGGCCCGCAGGCAGTCCATGAGGAGATCGCGGACGTTGAAGCTGACCACGATCGCGGAGACCAGCGGAGGTCGAGGGTTCATGCGACCGGACCAGGATACCCGTGCCGTTACGTCTGAGCGCGCGTGGGCACGCCTCCAGAACCTCGCAGGGCTCCCCGACCCGAACCTCGATGCCGCCGGCCCCGGCCCGGCCCTCTCGCCCCCGCCGAGCTGCCGGTCCTTCCACGTTGACGAGGCCAGGGGAGGATCGCCACCGCGCGACCAGGCCCCTCCTCGGCGCCAGGCGAGGTGCCAGGATCCGTCGGCTCGACCCCATCGTTAGAATCCTTCGATCGTGAGAGCGACCCTCGAGTCGCCCCTGAGGCGTGGCCCGGGGCCGCGCCTCCGGCGCGTCGGCGCTAGCCGGCTCGTCAGGCAGAACCTGGTCCTCTTCCTGGGAGGGTTCACGGCCGGCGTGGGCGGTTTCGTCTACCACGCGATCGCCGGTCGCTGGCTGGGGACCCGAACCTACGGCGAGGTCTCGGCCCTGGTGGCCCTCTACACCGTGGGCACGGCCGTGAACCTGACCCTGGTCCTGATCCTCGCTCGCTACGCCGCTCACCTCCAGGCGACGGCTCGGCTGGGCGCCATCCGCCCGCTGATGCGCCGCACCGAGCGCGCCATCGCCATCCCAGCGCTCTTGTTCTGCCTGGCGGTGGGCGCGATCGCCCTGCCGGCGGCCGACTTCCTGCGGCTCAGCTCGCCCGCGCCGCTGGTCTGGCTGGGGATGGCGGTGGCCATCTACTGGTTCACGGCCGTCCCCAGAGGCGTGCTCCAAGGCCTGCAGCGCTTCCCGGCCCTGGCCGCCAACCTCTCGCTCGAGCTGGTGGTCAGGACGCTGGCGCTGGTCGCCTTCCTCGCCCTCGGCCTGTCGGTGAGCGGATCGATGATGGCCCTGGTCGCCGGGGTGCTCTTCGCCTACCTCCTGGGATCGGCCACCCTGCGCGACCTTCGCCATCACGAGCCCCGACCGGATCGGATGAGCTCCCTGGCCGGGTTCGGGATGCTGGCCGCCGCCGGCACCGTGGGCGTGCTCTGGCTCTACAACGTCGACGTCGTGCTGGCCAAGCACTACCTCGGGGCCCACCAGGCCGGTATCTACGGCGGCCTGAACAAGATCGAGACCATCCTCTACTACGCGACCGTGAGCGTCAGCCAGGTCCTGTTCCCGCGGGTGGTGGAGGCGACCGCGACCCGGCGCCATCCGGGGCGGCTGTTGCTCCTCTCCTGCGGCCTGATCGTCGCCATGGGGCTGGGCGCGATCCTGGTCTTCGGCGCGGCTCCGGGGCTGGTCGTCCAGGTTCTCTACGGCCCGGCCTTCGCCGACGCCAAGCCCTTCGTCCTCCCGGTGAGCGTGATCGGGCTCGGCCTCAGCCTGGACAACCTGCTCGTCCAGTTCCTGATCGCCGTCCACGACCAATGGTTCGTCCCCGTGATGAGCGTGGCCTGCGCGCTCATGGTGGCGCTCATCGCCGTCTTCCACGCCAGCCTGGAGCAGATCGTGGTCGACGTCTTCGTGTGCATCTTCGGCCTCCTGGGGGCTCTGGCAGCGCGCTGCCTGGTCACCATGTCCCGGCTGCGGGCCGAGATCGAGGCCCGCTCCTAGCCCCCGGCCCCGCCGCCCTCCGGCCACGCCGGACCGGCCACGCCTGCCCGGACGACCTCCCCCCTCCGACCGCCAACGAAGGCCCCGGCCACCGGTTGGGCGCTCGAAGCTCCCCCTCAGAAAAAACCGAACCCCGCCAGCCTCACGGCTGCGGGGTTGATAAAGATGCTCGGCAACGACCTACTCTCCCACCCCGTTACCAGGGCAGTACCATCGGCGCTGGAGGGCTTAACTGCCGTGTTCGGAATGGGAACGGGTGTTTCCCCTCCGCCGTTGTCACCGAACGCCCTTGAGTATACCCTCTTCGCATCCCGCTCTGCGGGCAGCTACCGGGTGCGTCGCCGGCGTGCGCGCAGGCTCTTGATCTTGCGCGCCTCAGCCGGGGGCACGTAGTGAGCGCGACGCCGCATCTCGCGCACCAGGCCCTGCTCTTGAACCTTGCGCCGGAACTCACGCAGCGCTTGCTCGAACTCCTCCTGGTCCTTGACGATGACCTTCAACCTTGGCTCACATCCTTCGTTGGTTCAATTTCCTGACGGCAGCCCGCGCCCACGGCCCACATGGCGGCCAGGGGCTCGGGGAAAGCATACCCCAAGGCTTTCGGGCCCGAACCTCGATGTCGGGCCGCCGCCCGCTCCTGAGGGGCTTCCCCCTATACGCGCTGCACCTCCCCCGCCGCGGCTGGCTGGCTCGACGCCTTTGGCTGTCGCGCCCTCGCCGGCGACAGGTAACGTCGACGAACGACCAGGGTCCCGGCCACCATGTCGTGCAGGCCTTGCTTCTGCGCTCCGAAGCCGGCCAGCACGTAGCCCAGCCCCAAGGTGAGGTTGGAGAGCAGTTTGGCGAAGTAGCGGCCGGTGGCACGGCCGAAGGAGATCCGACGCCCGTACAGATCGGTCACGACCAGGTCGAGGGCACGTTTGCCGATCGTCCCCTGCCAGGGCGAGCTCTCCAGGCCCGCCCAGTAGAGCCAGAGGAGGACCAGGATGATCACCATCATGGCCAGGGTCACCCCGACGCTCTGATCCGGGCCCGGCGAGGAGAGCAACGCGATCCCGTAGAAGATGGAGACCACCACGAACACCAGCCCCACCCCGATCGCCATCAGCAGCGCGTCGATGGCGAACGCCACCAGCCGACGCCAGAAGCCGGCATGCGCTTGCGCGTCGACGACCGGCGGGGGAACCAGGGGCGACGCCGGCGACGTGAGGGGCCAGGACGTCGCGGACGGGCCCGAGCCCGTGGTCGCCGGCACCGACGGGGCAGGCGCCGAGGGCGCGGGGGTTGGCGGCATCGGCTGGGCCACCGCCGGCGGCGTCCAGGCAGGGCCGGCAGGGGCGATTGGCTGGGAAGGGGACGACGGGGTCGGCTGCGGGGAGGCGACGGCCTCAGCCGTCACCGGGGCCGGGGGAGGGGACCCATCGGAGCCCTCGGCCGCCGCTCGAGCGGCCGCGACCGCCTCGTCGACGCTTCCCCCGCGGTCCAGGCACTCGATGGCAGCTCGGGCGGCCGCGTGCAGGCTGGCCGGCTCGCGCCGCAGCTCGCGTCGAGCCCAGTCGTACCACTCGGCATAGGCGCGACGCCGGGGTGGAACCCGGGCCAGGAGGACCACGGCGTGCCCGGCCACGCTGCGGCGGGCCGTGAGCCGAACCGTCCGCTCGTCGCCCCCGGCCTCCAGCGCCTCGAGCGCCGCCTGGGCGACCCCCAGGCACACCCGGTTATCAGAGCTGACCTCCCGTTTGGCCCAGACATACCATTCGGCGAATCGTTCGTCAGCGTTCAGCGACGCGCCCTCCACCACCACAACACTATCACCGCAGCCTCCTCCTTTTCGGCGCTAGTGAAACGGATCTCGCGGCCGAGATCCGGGGCCACTCGGCGCAGCGACCCGACCACGAGATCCGACAACGTTCAGGCTGATCCTACGTAGTTGGCGTTGACGATCAGCCGCTCCAAATACACGGATTTGGCCGTATCCCAGGTTCCGGTGCATGTGATCAGCGAGAGCTGAGGTGGCCCTGAAGTCGCGAACAGGCCAGCTGGGTGTGCGGTGTAGGGGACCTTCTCGCGGTCACTGACCTGGAAGTCCAGGGTCAACCCATCCTTCGTCACCACCCGCACCATGTCACCGGGCTGCAGCTGGGCCAGGCTCCAGAAGACGGCCTTGACCCCTCCGTACCAGTCCAGATGCCCGGCCATGACAGCGTCACCGGGCTGCCCTGGCACCACCCCTGGCGCGTACCAGGCCACATCGTGCCAGTCCTTGGGGACGCCCATGTCCCCATGGCCGTCCGTCCCGACCTCCTCGACGTTGGCCCTGACCCCGATCTTGGGGATCACCAGCTGCGCCGGAAGATGGCGGACCGAGGCCGGTGCCGTGGGGGAGGGGGTGAGCTGGAGACGCGGCCGCTTCGCCGCGAGATGGCCTGGGCCGCCGCAGGCCGCGGCCACGAGCGCCGCCGCCGCGATGAGCCCGATGAGCGTCCGTCGTTGCCCTGCGATCGTTTCCATCACGAACCTCCGAAGGGGACTGTCGACTGCGGTCGACAGAGGGATGCGGAGCCGGGGGGACTCGACCGCTCACAACGGCGGCATCCCGCCCGAGCGGGGGCCTTGGGACCCCTTCACAGGCGGGGTTGGCGAGCCGCTGGCCCAGCGCTCGACGCGCTGCTCCGCGAGGGCGGGCAA
>DATGLL010000055.1:0-12269 GCA_035294145.1 Candidatus Dormiibacterota bacterium
CAGTTGGAGCCTTCGTGAAGCGCAGAGCCGCGGTAAGACCCGGGCCTCCCGGGCACGCGGCGGGGAAGCGCGAAGCCCGCAAGGGCAACCCCGTGAGGGGTGCCGTATGAGACTATCGCTTACTCAGCGGCAACGGTTGAAGGTCTCGTACTGCCGCACCGTGTGGTCGCAGGCGTCGTGCTCGTAGGGCCCGATCTTCCGAGCGTGGAGCTCGGACAGGGGGAGGTCGGCTTGGCTCGGGCCCCCTGCCCGGTCTCGGGGTCAGCGATGGTGTGGCGAGCGTGCCAGCGATCATCGCGCCGCTGGTAGCGGCTGCCGGCCCCGTTGGGGCTCTCGCTCGCCTGGCCCGCGACCGTCCCGTCCTCGCCCTCCGGCTGACCCCAGCCGGAGCTCCCGACCCGTCGTGCCTGACCGTCAAGAGCGTCCGGGTCGGATCACGGTTTGGTATCGGAGCTCTTGATGTTGGATCCCCTGATCCCGTCCTGGACGGGAAGGCATCGGCCTTGAAGACCGGTTCGCCTCCCCGGCCGAGGGCAATGGCGGGGCAGATCATAGCCCCCGGGTCAGGCAGCAGTTGGCACCCCCCACCGCAGGCCGTGGAGGGGAAGGCTTGGCCGCATCGACCCCGAGCTCGCCGGGGCCTTCCATGCCGCCATCCCCTCCGGCTCCGGGGCGCCCTGCTCCGCCCGAAGGCGGCACGCCGAACCTCTCGACCCCGGTCTGGGTGTTGTCGATCTCGCCCTCCGGCCATGTCGCGTCGGCGACGTCGTCCGGCGGCTCGGGCTTACGTCTGCGGGAGCAGGATAAGCCCGGAGAGGGCCAGGAGCATCAAGCCGATGAGCATCTTGACCCCACCGTCCCGGACGAAGGCCAGGCCCAGCAAAAGCAGTACCGCCGGCAGACGGTCAACGACGGTGGGGCCCAGCGTAGGGAGGCTGGTCATGTTGACCGACGGTGGGATGATGGTCGCCAAGACCAGGAGAACCACGGCGATGATCTCCAGGCCCACGTTCCCTCGTCCTTCCCTGGCCACCATGTAACCGCCGATCAGCGGCAGGAGCTGCACCAGACGCAGGAGGACGGCTGGGAGGTCGACCGTGGGCAGGCTGAGGGTTGCCTGGCCCATCACCATCAGAACACTGAGCATGTCCATAGGTCCTTCCCCCGTACGTGGTCGTTGGCGTCGCACGGATGGCGCCATCGGTGGCGTGAGAGAGGCCCAGATGAGCGTCGTGCCCGATCAGGGCCCGCGGAGCGACCGGCCTCGTGGAGTCCAGGCGAGCGGCGCGGACGTCGTCGCTGGGGCGGTGCTCCCGAGCGTTGCGCTGCTGCCCCTCCCGGGGGTACAGACGAGACCGACCCAGGGCGCGCTCGTGTGCCGCTGGCGAGGGGTATGGACACGCTGGCCCGTACGCGCCGTGAGGTCTCATGGGGCCCTCAGTTTGCACCAGGGGGAGGGGGCTTGGGTCGTGGTCGTTCCCGGTCTCGAGGAACGCCGAGCGGGGCTGTGCGAGCCGACTCGTCGTGCAGGAGCCTCCGATCATGGCCGGGGAGAGCGGATGGTCCTCCCGCTCTTCGCTGCCCTCCTCGAGGCCGCTCGTGGGCCGTCCCCCAATGGCGTACGATCGACCGTGACCGTGGGGGCTGAAACGATCCGGCGACGGCCGCGGGCCTGCGTCCGGCCTGCTCGGTCGCCGGGCGGGACGGGGCGGGGAAGCGCAGCGTGATCGACCTGGAGATCCCAGGCTGGAAAGGTTTGCGGCTGAGCGCCCTGGTCTTGGATGTGAACGGGGTGCTGGCGGTAGACGGTCGTCTCCTTCCGAGGGTTCGCGCCCGGGTTGTCGCTCTGCGGTCGCGGCTGGACGTCCACCTGCTCTCGGCGGACACCTACGGGGGGCTGGAGCGGATCTCCCGCGCCCTCGGCGTCGCCGCGACCCGCCTCGCGCGCGGCGGGGATGAGGTCCGCCAGAAGGCACAGTTCGTACGCGATCTGGGCCCCGGGGTGGTCGCTGTCGGCAACGGCGCCAACGACGCCGGGATGCTGCACGAGGCGTCGCTGGGCATCGCCGTCCTCGGCCAGGAGGGACTGGCGGCGCCGACGTTGGCGGCCTGTGACGTGCTGGTCGGGTCGGTTCACGAAGCGCTCGACCTCTTGATCCATCCGACCCGGCTGATCGCGACCCTGCGCCGCTAACGGGCTCCCATCGCGACCAGCGAGGAGGAATCGAGGCTCGCCGGGCCTGGCCGGAGGGCGGCCGCTCCCACGGGCAGCCCCCGGCCCTCCCCGCTCACGCCGTGGCCTGGGACTCCTGAGCCCGCTCCAGGACGTCGAGCCTGGCCTCGATCTCCCTGACCAGAGCCAGCGCCCCACGTAGCTCCTCGGTCCGAAGGCCGGTGGCATCGAAGCGGGCCTGGAGCTCGCGGACCTGTTGCTCAAGCCTGGCGATCCGGTCGCCGAGGGCGCGCCGCTCGCGCTCACCGAGCGCGAACTCGTCGATCGAGATGCCGTAGAGACCGGCGAGGGCGAAGATGACATCCGCCCTGGGCATGTTGGGGTTGGTCTCACGCACCCATGCGCTGACTGTGTGGCCGTCGCTGGGCGGGCTCTTGACCCTTCCCCTCAGCGCGTGGGCCACGGCCTCTGCCTTGCCCGCCCGCCGGATGGCTTCGCGGAGGAACGCCTGAACCGCCAGGCTGGCCGATCGGTCCTCGTTCACGTGCCGCAGAAGGCTACGTCATTGAGCACGGTGGATTCCTCAAGGAATTGACAGTGCCTGGCACTATGAGTACCATATGGCATCCAAGATCGAAATGGAAATTTTCAGTGCCACAGGGACCGCCTCGAAGATCATCTTCATCGCATGGCCGGCGACCTCATGCCCCCGGCTCACGGAGGTCATCCGCACCGGCTCGAGGATGGAGCCCATCGCTGCTGTCGGACCCACCAGCCATTTCTCCCACCTCCGTTTCGCGTCCGCCGTCCAGGAGCACGACCCCTGCCCGTACCGAACTGGGCGGCGGACCTTCGACACCCCCCCACTGCAGTCGTGCGGGGGCCCCAACTGGCTCGGGGCCCCTGCACTCCCCCCCATCGCTCCGCCGCTTACCGGCACGGTCGCCGTCAGGCGCCCCGGGGGAGGGATCCGGACGGTCGGCGCGAGGCTCCGGGCGGCCGCTGGCGGAGGCTGGCGCCGGCCGGGAGGTGACCGGCGGGACCCTCGGCCGTCGTGGGGGATGGGGGGGCCGCGCGTCGTCGCCTGGCTGGGGAGGTTGGTCGTCCTCCGTCGTCCCCCGAGGGCGTCGGCTGTCCTCCGGCCGAGCCGCAACGTCCCTGGCCCGAGGCCGAGCCGCCAGGAGGTCATTTTCCTGCCGGCCGTCGGCGACGGCGAGTTCGACGTCTGGATCCTCGACGGGAGCGCCAGGGTGTGGTACGTGGTCCGGGAGGGCTTGATCACGTGCGCCCGTTACCGAAGCGCCGACGGTCGAGAGGTGCGCGCCTGGGGCGAGGGCGAGGGCTCGTCGCCGGGTCAGGCCTCCCGAGGAGGGGTCGCCAGGGGCGAGCCGGTGTCGAGCCCCAACGCAGGATGGAGAACCCCGATCGCGGCCTGGTGGCAGGCATGGCGCCGATGGGGCCGCTTGGTGACCTATGCGCTGTTGGGGATCGCGGTCTTGCTCGTGGGCGTGAGGGTCGGCACGGCGATACGGTAGCCCCTCCGACCCCACCCCCCGGCCGAACGCCTCGCTCCCTCCCGCCGCCCTCTCATGAGGAGGGCACGTGCGGTGGAGGGGGCGCCCGGCCGGTTGCCCATGCGCCAACCGGCTCCACATCCTCCTCTGTGCCCGTGACGGGCACGGTCACTGGCTCTGACCGGCCTGCGACCGTTGCAAATTGGCTTGGATGCAGTCCGCCATCTCGCCGACCATGCGGCGCGACACGTCCTCCATGACCCCGCGCCCGAACTGGGCCACCCGTCCGGTCACGGTGAACTCGCTGTCGAGGTCGACCTTCGAGCCGCCGTCCGCCTGGCCGGTGACGGTGATGGTCAGGGTGCCGCGGACCGAACCTTGGCCTCCGACCTCCCGCGCGTCGCCCTCGACCCGGGCGGTGGCCGAGGACTCGTCGTGCTCTTCGACCTCCACGAGACGAGCGGTGCCCTGATAGGTGACCTGGATCGCCCCCACCTTGACCCTCAACGTGCCCCGAAAGGTCTTGCTGTCCACGGCCTCGGTCAGCTGGGCGCCCTTGATACAGCCGGCCACTTGGTTCACGTCGAGCAGGTAGGCGAACACCTGGTCAGGCGGAGCGTCGACCGTGAACGATTGCTGGATCCTCATCGTGCACCTCCTACCTAACAAGTCACCCCGGGGCCGGGAGGGTTGGGGGCTGCCCGCTGACCTCCGGGGCAGCGTGGCCTCGCGCTGGAGGTCGTGGCTCGACGTCGACGAGCCCTCCCAAGTCGGTGCGGTCCTCGATCTCCCAGGCGTGGTCGAGGACGTGCCATGCGATCCGCCGTGCTGCGTACCGTAACGGCCAGCTCGGCGAGGTCGGCCTGCTCGGGAGGGCAGGGAGCTCACCGGAGCGGATCGTCCCGACGATGGCGGCGCGGAGGGCGTCGATCGCGGTCGTGTCGCCGAGGTCGGGCTGGGGACGTCGAATGCCCAGCTTGCGAGCGTACTGGGCCTCGGCAGCGAGGACGTGGTGGACGATCGGGTCCCGATCGCGGCCCCCGCCTCGTGGACCCTTGCGGAGCTTGGCCGGGGCCCCCGCCACCACGCGACCAAAGGTCGCCCACGAGGCCATGAGCAGGGCGGCCAGGCCCTCTGCCTCCCCGGGGGCGAGTGGCCGGAGGTCGCTCATGGCGACCGCGGCTGGGGCGCCGAAATCTGTGGTGGTCGATCCCTGGAGCCGCTCCACCACGGCCAGCGCGTCCACTGAGATCGTGGCTGGGAAGGCGAAGCCTGCCGCCGTCGCCACCGGGGCGTAGCGAGGGGCGGCCGCGACCAAGGCCTCCAGCGCCTGCCGCTCATCCTTCCCCGAGCGACACCAGCCCGGCCAGTCGGCCGCGCAGGCGAAGACGCGTTTGGCGCCGATTTCGAGGTAGACGGGGAAGAGGGTGGGCGCCTTCACGGTTGCTCTCCATCCCAGAGCATGGCACAGGTGGCCTGCTCGCCCGTGGCGCCCCGGGGAGCCGGTGATGCGGCCGAGAGGGGCAGGCTCGATCGTGCGGTGCGTGAGGGATGCTGCCCTCCCACCGACCCCGGATCCCTCGAGCACGGCCCTGCGCTCGCTTCCCGGTTCCCACCTCACGCCATCAGCCCGGGAAGGCCGTCGGTCAGAGCCGCCGACGAGCTCCGTTTCTAGGGCTCGGGGAAGGCCCAGCCGTGGAGCAGCGGTCAACTCGCTGAGGCCTGTCCCGGCTGCCCTGAGCTCATGCCGGGTACACCCTCACCTCGGTTGCCTTCACCGAGACCCAAACCTCCGCCCCCTCGAGGAGCTCCAGCTCGGCCACGGCGGCTGGTGTCACCTCGGCCACGAGAGCAGGCTGCCCGCCCAGCTGGATGCGGACGCGATCTCCGAGCCAGTCGAGGCCGGTCACACGGCAACTCCAAAGGTTGCGCGGGGAGCCGACGGGTCGAACCCGCCAGAGCGAGAGGCTGCTCGGGTGGATCACCGCGAGGACCTCACCACTCCCCGTCCCGGTCACTTGCAGGCGACCTCCGCCCTCGATCTCGATCACATCGCCGTGCATCCTGCCTCGGAGCAGGTTGACCCCGACCATGTCGGCGACGTACCGGGATCGAGGGTGTTGGGTCACCTCGGCGGGCGTCCCTGCCTGGACGACCCGGCCCTTCTCGATCACGATCAGGTGGTCGGCGAGCGCGATCGCCTCCAGGGGATCATGGGTCACCAGCAGGCTCACGCCGGAGAAGTCCCTCAGGCGACGTCGCAGGTCATGTCGGACCTCTGCACGGATGGACACGTCGAGGGCCGAGAGTGGCTCGTCCAGAAGCAGCATTCGCGGGTCGGTGGCCAGGGCTCTGGCCAGGGCCACCCGCTGTTGCTGCCCGCCTGAGAGGGCGGCCGGCCGGGCGCTCTGCTGTGCAGCCAACCCCAGACGTTCGAGCCATCTGGCCGCCGCCTGCCGTGCCGGCCGACGTCCCACCCCTCGGGCGCGCAAGCCGAAGGCCACGTTCTCAAGCGCGCTCAGGTGGGGGAACAGCAGGTAGTCCTGGAAGACCATGCCCACTGGCCGGCGCTCGGCGGGGACGCGGATACGGCGTCCGGTGTCCTCGAGCACCTGGCCGTCGAGCACCACCTGGCCCTCGGCCAATGGGACCAGGCCCGCCAGCGTGCGCAGGACCGTGGTCTTCCCGGCGCCGTTGGGCCCCAGGAGCGCCGTCACCTGGCCCGCCCCGACCCTCAGCCCGGCATCGAGCTCGAAGCTCCCCAGGCGTAGCCGCATCGTTGCCTGGAGGCCTAAGGGCTGAGGCCCGGTCTCACCCGTCTCCGAGGTACCTCCCCCGCAGGGCCACCATCACGGCCAGGCTGACGACGATCATCAGCAGGCTCAGCACCACCGCAGCCGGCAGTTGCCCGGAGTCGAGGTCGATGTAGATGGCCAGGGGGGCGGTCTGGGTGGTGCCCGGGAAGTTGCCCGCGAAGGTGATGGTGGCTCCGAACTCGCCCAGGGCCCTTGACCAGGCGAGGACCGCGCCGGCGGCAAGGGAGGGGCGGATCAAGGGAAGGGTGACGCGCCAGAGGACGGTCCAGCGGCTCGCGCCCAGCGTGCGTGCTGCCTCCTCGAACCGGCTGTCCATCGAACGCAACCCCGCCTCCACCGTGATCACCAGGAAGGGCATGGCCACGAATGCCTCGGCCACGATCACCCCCGGGGTGGTGAAGGGGAGGCCGAGGCCCGTCGCGGTCGCGACCGGCTCTCCGACCAGCCCACGCCGACCGAAAGCCAACAGGAGGGCGACTCCTCCCACCACCGGCGGGAGCACCATGGGCAGGGTCGTGATCCCCCGCAGCAGCCCCTTGCCGGGGAAGCGGAGTCGCGCCAGCACCCAGGCCAGGGGGATACCGAGTAGGCAGGCCAGCGCCGTCGACGCCAGCGAAGCGATCAGCGAGAGCTCAAGGGCGGCCTTCACGCTCGGGTTGGCGAGGATGCTCAGCGTCGATGCCCACGGCATCTGCACCAGCAGGCCGAGCAGCGGGAGGATGAAGAACAGCGCGCCGAGCCCTGCCAGCGCGGCCACGACCAGGTTGAACAGCCGGGCGGAGGGACGTCCCACGATCGCTCAGCTGGCGGGGATGAAACCGTAGCTCTTGAGCACCCGCTGCCCCTGAGCGCCCAGCACCATGGCGATGAAGGCCTTGGCCGCGGTCGGGTTCGGGGCCGATTTCAGCTCCACGATCGGGTAGTCGGCAATGATGTTCAGGCTGTCGGGGATCTCGACCCCGGCAACCGAACCCCCCGCCGACTTGACGTCGGTCACGTACACGATTCCCGCGTCCGCCTCACCCAGCGCCACCTTGGTCAGCACCGTCTTCACGTCCTGCTCCTGGCTGACGGGGGTGACCTTGATGCCCGCCTTCGCGAAGACCGTCGTCGCGTAGGTGCCGCAGGGGACGGCGGGGGCGCACTCATCGACCTTGATCGCCGGGTTGGCGAGGTCGTAGACGGACCGGATGTGCTTCGGGTTGCCGGCGTGGACCGCGATCTCCAAGCGGTTGTGCGCGAAGACCCGGGGCGTCGTGGCGTTGAAGCCGCCGCTCACCACCTTCTCCATGTTCGCCTGGTCGGCGGAGGCGAAGACGTCGGCGGGGGCACCCTGCTGGATCTGGGTCACCAGGGTCGGGCTGCCGGCGAAGCTGAACCTCACCTTCAGCCCTGGGTCCTGCGTCTGCAGCTGGTTGCCGATCTTGGTGAAGGCCTCGGTCAGGGAGGCGGCGGCCAGCACGGTGAGGGTTCCCGAGGGCTTCGCTGAGGGGGCAGGGGTCGCTCGTGACGTGGCGCCGCCGCAGGCGACCACGAGCAGCCCTGCTGCCGTTCCTGCACAGAGAGCCATCAGTCGCCGTTCGAGCACGCTTCCTTCCCTCCGCCTCACGTTGCTATTTCTGGACGATCACGTCGTGGGCCTTGAACACCGCCGCTGCCACATCCCCGACCTTGAGGCCCATCCGGTCGGCCGAGGCGGTGGTGATGATGGCCGTCACCGTCTGGCCGCCGATGTCGATGCCGATCTCGGTTGAGACCTCGCCTCGGTGGACCTCGACCACCTTCCCGATCAGCTGGTTGCGTGCCGAGAGTCTGGAGAGCCGCGCCTCGACCTCGAACATGCGGGGGAGTTCGCTGGCCAGCGCCTGCCTGAGGGCGACCAGGGCTGCCGGACGCACGTAGTAGCAGGTCGCGCGTCCGCTGCGACGATGACCGACCAACCCCGCGGCGCTGAGCACGCGCAGATGCTGAGAGACGACGGTGTCGGACACCCCTAGCCGCTGGGCCAGCTCGCCCACGGGGACCTCGGCCGCCTCCTCCTGGGGTAGCTCGCGCAGGAGCCGGAGACGGGTGGGGTCGGCGAGGATGCGCAGCGCTGAGGAGGCGAAATCTTCCTTGATTTGCGCATCCATGCCGCTCATTGTAACCGGTGGGGCCTCGACGTCAGTTGGGATGATTCCCGTCTCGATTGCGCAACCATGCTGATGATGTCCTGATCCGATCGGGCCTCACGTCTACGACGGCTCCCGGTCAGGTCGTGCGGCAGATGGCTTGCTCGACCTGGGCCGCGGCCCGCTGGGCCGCGGCCACCACCTCGGGCAGGCGCTCACGCGGCAGGCGCGACGCCGGGGCCGAGATGGCGATCGCCGCCACCGGGCGCCCGTCGGGGCCAGGGACGGCCACCCCGATCGCGTGCAGCCCAGGGGTGCTCTCCTCGAAGTTGGTGGCGTAGCCACGGGCGCGGACCGTCTCCAGCTCGCGTTCGAGCGCCTCGCGGTGGGTGATCGAGTTCGGGGTCGCGATCGGAAGGCTGGGCTCGGGGTAGAGACGCTCCAGCTCGTCGTGAGCGAGCCCGGCCAGCAGGACCTTGCCCGCGGCCGTGCAGTGCGCCGGGCGTGACTGGCCAAGGCGGGAGCTGACCCGCACGTCCTCGGGCCCCTCGATGGACTCCAAGAACCGCACCAGGGCGCCATCCAGGACGGTCAGGCTCACCGTCTCCCGGACCTCATCACGAAGGGCCTGGAGGATGGGCTGGGCCGCGCGCCGGATGTCGACCCCCTGCAGGGCGGCCAGGCCGACGTTGATCAGCGCCGGGCCGATGCGGTACGGACCGCGGCGACGCTCCTGCACCACGAACCGGTGCGTCTGAAGGACCGACATCAACCGATGCGCGGTGGAGCGCGGCAGGCCGAGCAGCTGGCTCACCTGGTGCACTCGGAGCGAGCGGTGCTCCCGGAAGAGGAGCAGCACCTGCAAGGCGTGGCTTACCGAGCTGAGGCCGTCGGACTCGGGCACGACGGAAGCGTACCGCTGCCCGCCCTTGGCGTCGCGTGCTGGTATGACGAAACCGATGGCGCCACGATATGGTCATGTGTGGAGGGGAGGTCGGCGCCATCGGCACGCCCGGTCCTCGACGAGGTCCCGTCGCCGGCGCTAGCCGTCGGCGGGATGACCATCGGGGTCGCGTCCGCCCGGGCGCCGTTCCCGGGAGCGCTAATGGAGGTGTGAAACTTGGTCCTTGGCAGCGTCCTCGGTCACCCGGTCCGCCGGCGGGAGGATCCGCGGCTGGTCACCGGCGCCGGCTGCTACGTTGACGACGTCCCGATCGAGTCCGGTCTCTTCGCGGTCTTCGTGCGCTCGACCGTCGCCCACGCCCGGGTGCGAGGGATCGAGATCGCCTCGGCGGAGCGCATGCCCGGCGTGGTAGGGGTCTTCACCGCCGACGCCTTGGGGTTGCCGGCCGAGACGGGGTTCCCGGGCATCCCGGATGCGTTCGCTCGTCCACCCCTGGCCCGGGAGGTGGTGCGGTTCGTGGGCGAGCCACTGGCCGTGGTCGTGGCCGAGTCCCGGGGGGAGGCGGTCGACGCGGCCGCGGCGGTGACGGTCGACTATGAGCCCCTGCCGGTGGTCGTGGACCCGGAGGCGGCGGCGCGGGAGGATGCGCCCCTGCTCTTCCCGTCGGCGGGCACCAACGTCTGCTACCGGGTCGAGGCCGGCCAGACCGATGCCGAGGTGCTGGCCGATGCCGAGGTGGTGGTGCGGGCCCGGATGGTCAACCAACGGTTGGCCCCGGTCCCCCTGGAGCCGAACGGCCTGGTCGCCGCCCCCGATCCGGAGGGCGGGGGGCTGAGGGTCTGGGCATCTTGTCAGGGGCCGTTCCAGCTCCGTGATGCGATCGCCGGGGCCCTCGGCCTGGAGCCGTCCAAGGTGCGCGTCATCGCCCAGGACGTCGGCGGAGGCTTCGGGCCCAAGATGATGGTCTACCCCGAGCAGGTGGTGGTAGCCGTCCTGGCGGCGCGGCTCTCGCGCCAGGTGCGCTGGGTCGAGACCCGGACCGACAACCTCATGACCATGGGCCAGGGCCGGGGGCAGGTCCAGGAGGTGGAGCTGGGGGCCCGCCGGGATGGCACCTTCGTGGGCATGCGGGTCCGGGTCCTGGCCGACGCCGGCGCCTATCCAGGGCTCGGCGCGTGGTTGCCCACCTTCACTGGGATGATGGTGTCTGGCGTCTACCGCATCCCCCGGATCGACTACCGGGCGACCAGTGTGGTCACCAACACCCCGGTCGTGACCGCCTACCGCGGCGCGGGCCGTCCCGAGGCCACGAACCTGATCGAGCGGGTGGTGGACATGATGGCGGCGGAGCTGGGGATGGATCCCGCCGAGCTTCGGCGTCGCAACCTCTTCCGGCCCGAGGAGTTCCCGCTCACCACCGCCACCGGGGGGAGGTACGACAGCGGGGACTACGCCAGAGCGCTGGATCGGGCTTTGGAGCTGGCCGGGTACGAGGACCTGCGCCGGGAGCAGGCTGCCCGACGCGAGCGGGGAGACCGACGTCTGCTTGGCATTGGGCTCTCGACCTACGTCGAGATCACCGGCGGCGGTGCACCTCAGGAGTACGGGTCGGTCGAGGTCCGGCCGGACGGCTCGGTGCTGGTGCTCTCCGGCACCGGCCCCACCGGCCAGGGACATGCCACCACCTATGCCCAGCTCGTGGCCGAGCGGCTGGGGGTGCCGATGGAGCGGATCGAGGTGGTGTACTCGGACACTGGTCGGGTGCCGAGCGGGTACGGCACCGTTGGCTCGCGCTCGATGCAGATGGGCGGGGCGGCGATCGCGGTGGCCTGCGCCGAGCTGGTGGACCGTGCGCGCCAGCTCGCGGCCGAGCTCCTGGAGGCCGATCCGAGCGACATCGAGCCGGCCGGGGGTGGCTTGCAGGTTCGGGGCGTCCCGAGCCGGACGGTGCCATGGTCGGAGCTGGCGGCTCGTGCCGGTGAGGGTGGGCTCCGAGCCCAGGTCGACTACCAGCAGCAGGGCTTCACCTTCCCCTTTGGCGCCCATGTGGCCGTCGTCGAGGTCGACGTCGAGACCGGGGAGGCGCGCATCGTCCGCTACGTGGCCGTGGACGACTGCGGCAACGTCCTCAACCCCCTCCTGGCCGAGGGGCAGGTGCAGGGTGGCATCGCCCAGGGGGCGGCCCAGGCCCTGTTCGAGGAGGTGGTCTTCGATGCTGAGGGCAATCCCCGCACCACGAGCCTGCTCGACTACGGGATGCCGACGGCCAACGAGCTGCCGACCATGGAGCTGGGGCGGACGGTGACGCCGACGCCGTTGAACCCGCTGGGGGTCAAGGGCATCGGGGAGTCGGGGACGATCGGTGCCGGCGCGGCTGTCCAGAACGCCGTAGTCGACGCCCTGGCGCACCTCGGGATCAGACACCTGGACATGCCGCTCACGCCCGAGAAGGTCTGGAGCGCGATTCGGGTGGCGGTGCCTGCCCGGGTCCCGTAGGTGAGGATGGGGCCGGCTCCCCGGCCGGCCCCGATGGTGCGGCGTCGGCGGTGGTCAGGTGGTAAGCCGTTGCCGCCGAGTACGCAATAGCACTCACGCGGCACCCCTCACGGGGTTGCCCTTGCGGGCTTCGCGCTTCCTTGCCGCGTGCCCGGGAAGCCCGGGTCTTACCGCGGCTCTGCGCTTCACGAAGGCTCCAACTGAGCCTACGGGCGGGGTCCCCACCAAGCCAGCTTGGTGGGGTGCCCCGGGCGA
>DATGLL010000056.1:0-7665 GCA_035294145.1 Candidatus Dormiibacterota bacterium
CTGCATCGGCGTGAAGGACGCCTCCTGCGTCGAGGTCTGCCCGGTCGACTGCATCCACACCGACGACGAGGCCGAGATGTACTACATCGACCCCGACGAGTGCATCGACTGCGGCGCCTGCGTTGATCCCTGCCCGGTGGACGCGATCTACCCCGAGGACGAGGTCCCGGCCGAGTGGACGCATTTCATCAAGATCAACGCCGACTACTTCCGCAACCGCTGAGGGCACCTGCGGCGAGAGCGCGGACGCACGGGCCGGCGGTGGGCAGATGATGGTCCGGTCGGTGCCCGAGGCCATGGGGAGCCGCGGTCGGGGAAGCGGCCCGGGGACCCGCCGACGGCCGTGGTCACCAGCTGCTGCACGGCGGCCCGGGCGGACTGCTAGCCGATCGCGCTTCCCCCATCAGGCCCAGAGGAACGCTGCCCGCCGCATCGCGGTCGACCACCCTCGAGCCTCATGGCCTCGGAGACCCGGGTCGGCCCAACCATCGGCGGCGGTGAGCTCAGCCACCGGGGAAGTACGAGGGCCCGGCCCGCTCGGCCTGGAGTCGCTCCGTCATGGGCCGACACCCGTGCCTGAGGTGACCCGCCGGGCCGTGCGCCCGATCCAGCCGCCCCCACCTCTGAGCCCACCAGCTCGAGGCGCCCCGCGGCGGCGCTCACGACTGGAAGCCCCGGACCGGGGCCGGAGACCTGACGGGTGAGAGCCCCGACGACAAGTGGGGCCGGGTCGACCAGCGGGAGCCGCCATCCCACGGTCGCCAGGCTCTATCCACGATCCCATCGGAGCCGGGCCCTTGACGCTTCCCGGCTGCAGGGCAGGACACGGGCGTCGGATGGCCTCGCCCGGGGGAACCGACGCCCCGGGTACCTGGCAGGTCGCGGTCCGAGGTCGAGGGCCTCCCAGCCACTGGGGTGAGGGATTTCCCGGTTGTGCCGAGGCGAGGGCAGCGGCCAGCATGGTCGTTGTGGGAGATCGGCGCTGGAGCATAACCCTGGAGGTGTGCCCGTGGATGCCTTGACCCTGGCTCGATGGCAGTTCGGAGCCACCACCCTCTACCACTTCATCTTCGTTCCCCTCACCATTGGGCTCGCCCCGCTCATCGCCATCTTCGAGACCGCCTGGCTGCGTGGACGCAACCCTGCCTACCTGAAGCTGGCCAGGTTCTTCGGCAAGCTCTTCCTGATCAACTTCGCCATGGGCGTCGCCACCGGCCTCTGGCAGGAGTTCCAGTTCGGCATGAACTGGTCGGCGTACTCGCGGTTCGTGGGTGACGTCTTCGGCGCTCCCCTGGCCATCGAAGGACTGCTCGCTTTCTTCCTCGAGTCGACCTTCCTCGGGCTCTGGATGTTCGGCTGGGACCGGCTCCCCGAGAGGTTGCACGCGCTCACCATGTGGATGGTGGCACTGGGGACCGCCCTTTCCGCCCTCTTCATCATGGCTGCCAACTCCTGGATGCAGAACCCGGTCGGGTACGCCATGAACCCCACCACCCACCGGCCTGAGATGACCGACTTCCCCGCCATCTTGCTCAACCCGGTGCTGCTGGTGGCTTTTCCCCACGTCATGTTCGGCAGCTTCCTCACTGGCGGGCTCTTCGTGCTCGCGGTGGCCGGCTGGTACCTGCTGCGCCAGCGCCACGTTGACGTCTTCGGGCGAGCAGCGAAGGTCGGGCTGCTCTGGTCGTTCATCGCCGCCCTCCTGCTCACCTTCACCGGGCATGCCCAGGCCCAGGTGATGACCAGGGTCCAGCCGATGAAGATGGCGGCCGCCGAGGCTCTCTACCAGAGCCAGGGACCGGCCGAGTTCTCGCTCTTCGCTGTCGGCACGCCTGACGGCAAGCATCTGGTCTTCGACCTGACCCTGCCCCACTTGCTCAGTCTGCTGGCGACCAACACATGGAACGGCCGGGTCGAGGGCATCGACAACCTCCAGGCCCAGTACCAGCACCGGTATGGGCCCGATGACTACGCCCCTCTCATCCCGGTCACCTACTGGAGCTTCCGGCTCATGGTCGGCCTCGGCTTCCTCGCCCTCGGCTTCAGCGCGCTCGGGCTATGGCTCGTCTACCGGCGCCGGCTGGAGGAGACGGGCTGGTTTCACCGGACGGCCATCGTGGCCGTCTTCCTGCCCTTCGTCGCCAACTGGCTGGGATGGATCTTCACCGAGATGGGCCGGCAGCCGTGGGTGGTGTTCGGCCTGCTCAAGACTCGGGACGCGGTGTCTCCCGGGGTACCGGGCTGGTCGGTCGCCCTCTCCTTCGCCGGGCTGACCGCGCTCTACGGCCTGCTGGCCGTGGTCGATGGCTGGCTCATGCTGCGAGCGATGAGGGGCGGCCTCGACGAGGAGACGGGCGGCGAGGCCACCGAGGAGCCAGAGGCGCTGCCCGCGCCGAGCTTTTGACGGGGGACCTGAGATGAGTCATGTGGCGCTGGTGAACCTCTGGTTCTTCCTGATCGCCTTCTTCTGGCTGGGCTACTTCCTCCTGGAGGGGTTCGACTTCGGGGTGGGCATGCTGCTGCCCTGGGTCGGCCGCGACGACGTCGAGCGTCGGGTGCTCATCAACAGCATCGGGCCACATTGGGACGGCAACGAGGTCTGGCTGGTGGTGGCGGGGGGCGCCACCTTCGCCGCCTTCCCGGGTTGGTACGCGACCCTGTTCAGCGGCTTCTACCTGGCCCTGTTCGTGATCCTGGTGGCCCTGATCCTGCGAGCGGTGGCGTTCGAGTTCCGCGGCAAGCAGGACCAGGCCCGCTGGCGGCGATGGTGGGACCGCGCCCTCTTCGGGGGCAGCGTGGTGCCCTCGTTCCTGTGGGGGGTGGCCTTCGCCGACATGCTGCACGGCGTCCCGATCGATGCCACTGGCAACTTCACCGGCTCCCCCCTTGACCTGCTCCAGCCCTACGCGCTGCTCGGCGGGCTCACCTTCCTGCTCCTCTTCGGGCTGCACGGAGCCGTCTTCCTGAGCCTCAAGACCACCGGGGAGCTCGCCGATCGCAGCCGCACCGCCGGCGAGCGTATCTGGCTCGGGGCGCTGGTCGCCAGCTTCGCCTTCCTGGCCTGGTCCTACGAGCGAGCGGTGACGGCCAACGACACTGGCCTGGTGCCGAGCCCGGTGCCCCTGGCCTCGCTGGGGGCGGTGCTGGCGACCGGCTGGTTGCTCCGAGAGCGCCGGCTCGGATGGAGCTTCGTCGCCACCGCGACCGCCATCGTCCTTCTGGTGACCACGATCTTCCTCAACCTCTATCCCCGGGTCATGGTCTCCAGCTTGAGTCCGGCCTATGACCTCACGATCTTCAACACCTCGTCGAGCGCGTACACGCTGGGCGTGATGAGCATCATCGCCGCCGTCTTCGCCCCGCTGGTGCTCCTCTACCAGGGGTGGACCTACTGGGTCTTCCGTCGACGGATCGGTCGGGAGGATCTCGCCGAGGGCTATTGACTCGATGCGAGGCCCGATCCATCCCTGGCTCTGGCGCCACGCTCGGGCCACCCGCGTCGCCCTCCTGGCCGCGGTGCTCCTCGGCCTGGCCAGCACCGGCCTGCTGATCGCCCAGGCCACCCTGCTGGCAGAGGTGATCGCTCGTGCATTCCTGCAAGGGGCCGACCTGGCCTCGCTGCGGCCACCCCTGCTTGGCCTCGCCCTCGTAGCCCTGCTCCGGGCAGGCACGGCCTGGGCCATCCCAACGGTCGGGGGGTTGGCCGCGGCCCGCGTCAAGGCGGGGCTTCGGGCGGCGCTGGTCGCTCGCTCGCTTGGAGCCATCCACCCCATCGCCGTCCACAGCGGCGAGGCCTCTGCGCTGGCGGCGGAGGGCATCGACGCGCTCGACGGCTACTTCGCCCGCTACCTACCCCGGCTGGCCTTGGGCCTGCTGGCGCCGCCCCTGCTTATCGCTTGGGTGCTCCGGGTCGATCCCCTGTCCGGGATCGTCCTGCTCCTGGCCACCCCCCTGGTCCCGGTGTTCATGTGGCTGGTCGGAGCCGGGGCACAGGCTCGGGCAAGGCGTCGCTGGCAGGAGCTGACCCGGCTAGGGGTGCACTTCTTGGAGGTGATGCGAGGCCTCTCGACCCTGGCCATCTTCGGCCGCAGCCGGGCCCAGCGCGAGGCTGTCCGCACCCTGAGTGAACGCTACCGGCGAGCCACCATGAGCACGCTGCGCCTGGCCTTCCTGTCGTCCCTGGTCCTGGAGCTGGCAGCGACCGTCTGTACCGCCTTGGTGGCGGTCGAGGTGGGACTACGCCTGATCGCCGGTCAGCTTGAGCTGGGGGTGGGCCTGACGGTGCTGCTGCTGGTGCCGGAGGTCTTCTTACCCCTGCGCGCGGTCGGGGCCGAGTTCCACGGCAACGTCGAAGCGGCCGCGGCGGCCGACCGCATGCGTGCCCTCCTGGAGGAGCCAGCTCCAGACCTCGGCGGCGGCCCGCGGCTCACCATCCTCGCTCCCGTCCAGGAGGTACGCCTGGAGGCGGTCACGCTCACCTACCCCGGCCGGCCCCTCCCCGCCCTCGATCGGGCCAGTCTCGGCGTCCGACGCGGTGACCGCATCGCCCTGGTCGGCCCGAGCGGCGCCGGCAAGAGCACGCTGCTCGCCGTCCTGCTGGGGCTGCTGGTGCCGACGGAGGGACGGGTGCTGATGGACGGGCACGACCTTCGCACCATCGATCGGGAGGCATGGTGGCGACAGGTCGGCTGGCTGCCGCAGCGGCCTCACCTCGCCTCTGGCTCCATCGCCGACAACGTGCGCCTCGGAGCGCCGGGGCTCTCCGAGCGCGAGGTCTGGGAGGCCCTGGAGCAGGTCGGGCTGGCGGGATGGGTGCGACAGCTCCCCGATCAGATCGGCACCTGGGTTGGGGAGGCGGGCGGCCTGGCCTCCGGAGGTCAGCGGGTGCGGCTGGCGCTGGCCCGGGTGCTGGCTCGGCGGCCCCGGTGGCTGCTGCTGGACGAGCCGACCGCGCACCTGGGGAGCGCCGACGCCCGCCTGATCGGCGAGCTGGTCCGGGGCCTGAGCCGGGAGGCCACGGTGGTCCTCGCCACCCACGACCCCCAGCTCGCCGCCGCCGCCGACCGAGTATTGGAGCTGACCGGAGGTCACGTGGTCGAGATCCCCCAGCAGGTCGGGAGGGCGATGGGGCAAGCCGGATGAGCCAGGCAAGGGCCAGCGATGGTCTCCCCACGGTCCTCCTCACCTTGATCCGGCTGGGACGGCGACGCCTGGGCGGCCTCGCCCTCTCCGGCCTCCTCGCGGCCTTGACCGTCGCCAGCGCCATCGGGCTTCTGGCCACCTCTGCCTACCTGATCTCGCGGGCGGCCGAGCGCCCGCCCGTGCTCTCCCTGATGGTCACCATCGTCGCCGTGCGCGCGTTCGCCCTGGCCAGGGCGCTCCTTCGCTACGGCGAGCGGCTGGCCGCCCACGAGGCCGGGCTCGCCCTGCTGGCGGAGGTCCGAGCCTGGTTCTACGAGCGCCTGGCGCCACGGTTCCCCGCCTGGCTCGCGGTCGGGACCACGGGAGACGCGGTCCAACGGCTGGTCAGCGACGTCGATGGTCTCCAGGACCTGTACGTGCGCTCCCTCGCTCCCTCGCTGGCCGCCCTCCTCGTCGCCCTCGGAGCCCTCCTCGGCGCCTGGTTCCTGGTGCCGGAGGCGGCAGTGGCTCTGGCCGTGGGATCCCTCATCGGGGCGGTGGCGATCCCGCTCCTGGCCGGCCGGCTGGAGCGGGACACTGCCCGTCGACTGGCGGTGACACGCGGTGAGTTCCGGTCCGCCCTGGTCGAGTCCCTCAGCGGCGCACAGGAGCTCGCCGTCCTCGGCGCCACCCGGGCCACCGAACGACGGCTGAGGGATCTGGGCACCCGGCTCCGCCGCCTGGAGATGCGGCGGACGCTGGCGGTAGGGCTGGGCGACGGCCTCGGGGCCCTCGTCTCCGCCCTCACGACCTGGACGGTGTTGGCCCTCGGCGTGGGCGCTGTGCGCGGGGGGAGGCTGGACGGCGTGCTGCTCGGCACCCTGGCCCTGCTGGCTCTGGGCAGCTTCGAGGCCATCCTCCCCCTGGCCGACGCCGCCCGGCAGCTCGTCACCGGGTTGGCGGCGGGGAGCCGCCTTCTCGAGGTGGCCAACCTTCCGCTTCCGATCGTCGACCCCGACGAGCCGGTGCCGGGACCGCCGACGGGTGCCCTGGTCACGGTCGAGCGGGCCCGGCTGCGCTACGTGGCGGAGGGCCCCTGGGCCCTGGACGGGGTCGACCTAGCTCTGCGGGCCGGAAGGCGAGTAGCGTTGGTGGGGCCGAGTGGTGCCGGCAAGACCACCCTGGCGCAGGTGCTGATCCGCTTCCGGGAGTTGAACGCCGGCTCCGTCACCGTGGACGGCCACCCGCTCCAGGCCTACCGGGCAGAGGACGTGCGGCGCACGATCGGGCTCTTGGAGCAGGAGCCACACCTCTTCACCACCAGCCTGCTGGAGAACGTGCGTCTGGCCAGGCCAGAGGCGTGCATGGCGGAGATCGAGGCCGCCGCCGCACGCGCCCGCATCCTCGACTGGGTTCACTCGCTCCCGGCCGGCTGGCGTACACCGGTGGGAGAGGCGGGGGTCCAGCTCTCCGCCGGCCAGCGGCAGCGACTCGCGCTCGCTCGTGCACTTCTGGCTGGCTTCCGGCTCCTGGTCCTGGACGAGCCCTTTGCCCACCTCGACCCAGCCACGGCCCGAGCACTCGCCGACGATCTCCTGAGGCCAGGTGGGCCGGGCGTGCTGCTGATCACCCATCGGCTCTATGGGATGGAGCAGATGGATGAGATCGTGGTTCTGGAGGAGGGCCGGGTCACCGGCCGGGGCACTCACGACCAGTTGCTCGCTACCCACGACCTCTACCGTCGGCTCTGGATCGCGTCCGGGGAGGGGACGGGCTACCCCGGCCCCTGAGCGGTACCCGATGACTGGAGATGGCGCTGTCGTCGTGGCGTCGCCAGCCGAGGGCCGATCGGCCCCGATGCACGCACCCGACAGGCCTCGGCCCTCGCCGCTCAATCCCCAGTTCCGGACCCGCCGGGGTCGGACACGGAGGCAGCTTGCGTCAAAGCCGATGATCGCCTCTTCCCCATCGGGGGGCCTCGGCCTTGCCCTGGATCTCGAGGCCGCCACGAGCCAGGGCCAGGCCACGGCCACGATCGTCAGCTGGCCGCGGGAGATCAGCGAGCCGGTCGAGGAGGGCGGCGACCGCGGGAGAGGGGAGACGGTCATCACCGGCTCTGAGGGCAGGAGATGAAGCCTCAGGAGGAGAGTCGCTGAGGCGGATGAACACGCCAGCGCTACGACGAGCAGGGCCGTGCGGGCAACGCCTCCAGCCGCCGGGCGAGGATGCGCGGCGCAGGCCCCGTGTGACCCTGGGGGTCAACCGCCCATGCTTGCTCGCCGGAGATCTCGAACGGCTGTTTGGCGGCTGAGGGCGAGCAGGAAGGATGTTGGTGTACGTGGGCTCGGCTATCGGGCGCACGCTTCCAGGCCAGGATGGCGACGCCGGTTCCGCAGAGGCCTACCGTTGCCGCCGAGTACGCAATAGCACTCACGCGGCACCCCTCACGGGGTTGCCCTTGCGGGCTTCGCGCTTCCTCGCCGCGTGCCCGGGAGGCCCGGGTCTTACCACGGCTCTGCGCTTCACGAAGGCTCCAACTGAGCC
>DATGLL010000057.1:0-6214 GCA_035294145.1 Candidatus Dormiibacterota bacterium
GGCTCAGTTGGAGCCTTCGCGAAGCGCAGAGCCGCGGTAAGACCCGGGCTTCCCGGGCACGCGGCGGGGAAGCGCGAAGCCCGCAAGGGCAACCCCGTGAGGGGTGCCGCGTGAGTGCTATTGCGTACTCGGCGGCAACGGCCACAGGGCCGGTGAGGAAGGATCTGGTCGGCGGGGGTGGCCCGGGAGCGCCCCGCTGGGACGCAGGGACAGCGACCAGCGTGGGGTCGGGGATCGATCGTCCTGGCAGTGGGTGAACGGGACGCCGTGACGGTGACCACCACGACCTCCGCCAGGGCGAGCCGAGAAAGGCAGACCTGGCGGCGTCCGAACCCGACCAACGTCGCCACCTCAGCGGGCCGGCACCGCCCATCCGGGCAAGCGCGCCCGGGCCGTGTCCCCCCGGTGCTCCCCGCGAACTCCGTGACGTCGACGGCACGACCCTCACCCCGGAGAAGGCCAGAGCCTGGTCGCCCCTGGAAGGTGCCCGAGGGTGCCCACCACGCCCAGGGCAGGCAACGAGCGCTCGCGGCGCTCACACGAGGCGACCCTCCCCCCTCCACCCTGGCACCTGACCTCACCCCTCAGGAGCGGATCAACGCCCCTTCCTGACCGGGGGCATGTCACGTGGGGGATCAGCGCAGGGCTCCGCTCAGGGCATGAGCGCCACGGGACGGACGGGGCACCCAGTCCCGCCCGCGATCTTGAGGGGGAGGCAGAGGAAGACGAACTCGTACCGCCCCATCGCCGCCAGCTCCTCAAGGTCCAGGTTCTCGATGATGTGGATGCCGTGCCGGACCAGCAGGATGACGTGGCACGGGAGGCTGCTTCCCACCTCGGGATCGACGTGGCCGATCAGGTCGAGGGCCATGGTGTCGGCCCCCACGGCCAGGACCTCGCGTCGGGCCAGCCAGGATGCGCCGTCGGCGGCGACGCCCGGCGCGCGCAGGTAGCGCTCGCCGTCGCCCCAGTGGCGGCCGTACCCGGTCCGGATCAGCACCACCTGCCCCCGCTCGACGGTGACCCCCTGGGCGCGCTCGCAAGCCTCCAGGTCGCTCCCGGTGATGAGCGCTCGCTCGGGCAGCTCGCCTCCGCACCGGGCGGCCACGTCCAGGAGCACGCCCGGGGCGATGATGGGCGCCACGGTCTCCATGCCCAGCTGGCTGAAGCCGGCCGGCCCCTGGACCTCGGGCGTCACCGGAAGACCGCCGAAGAGGCGCAGATCCTCGGCCTGATGGCAGAGGGCGTCGATGTGGGTGCCGCTGTGCTCGGTGGCCACGATCAACCCCGAGGCACTGGTCCGGGGCTCGCCCAGGCCCGGCTCGTGCCGCCGGTAGAGGTACAGGGTGAGGCCGGGCGCGTGCGCCGGATGGACGGGATCCCCGGGTCGCCGGGGGTGCTCCAGGTCGATCACCCGGCAGCGGGCCAGGGCCTGCCAGAGCTCGTTCATCGCCCCGAGCCCCCCTGCCCCAGGATGGCCACCGTCCCTCGAGCTCGGCCGCCGCCAGCGGCCACGCGGCCAAGCGGCGCCAGGTTCGGAGGGGTGGCGACCACCCGTGGCCAGCCTGCGGCGCGGGCCCTCACCAGCGGCCGCCCCCCCGAGGCCGCGCCGGCCCGTACGCCCTTCCCGATCAGGATCGCCATTACCTCTGCCCACCCGTCATCGTAGGGCCGACCCTCAGCTCGGCGCGCAGGTGGTCCGCCACCCAAAAGGCGAGGGCGAAGATGGTCAGGGTGGGGTTGTAGCTGCCGTAGGTCGGGAACATGCCCCCGCCGACGGCCAGCAGGTTCGGGCACTGATGGCAGCGGCCGAAGCGATCGACCACCGAGGCTCGGGGATCGTCGCCCATCCGGTGCGTACCCAGCTCGTGGGTGGAGATGTGGTAGGGCGGCGCGTAGGGCGCCTCCCAGACCTGGAGCGCCCCCATCTCCCGCGCGATCTGGTGCTTGATCTTGGCCGCCCCCTGCACCCCCCGGATGTCGTGCTCCACCCAGTCGTGGGTGAGGCGGAGGGCCGGCTGGCCGAAGGGATCCCTCACCTCGGGGTCGAGGTCGCAGAAGAACTCGGGGCGGGGGAAGGTGGGCGTCTGGGAGTACATGCTGTACTGGCGCCGGTAGTTCTGGCGCAGCCAGTCCTTGAACCGCTGCCCGAACCGGGGCACGTCGGTGGGCATGCCGTGGACGGCCTCGATCGGCTGCACGTCGCCGGTGAAGCCGATGATGGGCGTGCCCCACACCACGCCCTCCTGGTCGCGCACCAGCTCCGAGGTGAAGTCGTCCACCACGCTGGCCGCGACCGCCGGCCCCATGAAGGGGTTGGTCGCCTCGGGCAGGACGGCGGTGAACCAGCCGTAGTTGTGCGTCATGTAGTGGCGGCCGACGTGGCCGTTGCCGTCGATGCCGGACAGCAAGAGCAGCCTCGCGTTCTCCAGCGCGTAGGCCGCCAGCACCACCCATTCCGCCCGCACCTGGCGTTCCTGGCGTGTGACGAGATCGTAATAGGAGACGCCCACGGCCCTGCCCTGCGCGTCGCGGTCGACCCTGAAGACCCGCGAGAGCGGCCGGATCTCGAGGTTGCCGGTGGCGAGCGCCTCGGGGATGAGGCTGGTGGTCGTGGTCGCCTTGGCTCCGACGTGGCACGGGTAGTCGCGGCAGAAGCCGCAGTACGTGCAGGCAGAACGCCCACGGTACGCGACCGAGTTGATCGCCGCCGGGGCCGGGAAGGGATGCAGGCCGAGCTTCCGGCACGCTTTCACGAACAGCTCGTCGGCGGCACCGGGCCGGAGCGGTGGCATCGGGTAGTCCCGCTTGCGCGGCGCCTCGAAGGGGTTGCCGCCCTCCTGCAGCTGGCCGTCGATGTTGCCCGCACGTCCCGAGACCCCGATCTCCTGCTCGGCCAGCTCGTAGTAGGGCTCCAGGTCCTGGTAGGTGATCGGCCAGTCGACCAGGGTGGTGCCCTCGACGGCGACCTCGCCGAACCGCTCGACGATGGCCGAGCGCATGCGAAAGTCCGCCTCCCGCTGCCGCCATGCCCAGGCCGCCCAGTGGATGGAGCCGCCGCCCACCCCGGTGGTGGGCGGGAGGAAGAGGGGGCCGAGGTGGAGCGGCCCCACCGCCCAGGGGAGGACGCGCGCCCGCTCGGTGGCCCGGGGCCGCCAGGTGATGGGGTCCTGGACGACGTCGGGGGAGAGCTGGAGGCGGACGTGGTAGCGGATCTCATCGTGCTTGAGCACGAAGTCCTCGGCCGTGTACGCCGGGCCCTTCTCCAGGGCCAGTACCCGCATTCCCGCCCTCGCCATCTCCCGGGCCATGACCGAGCCAGCTGGCCCCAGGCCGACGATCACCATGTCGTAGTCACTCGGCATCGCCGCCATCTCCTCTCTCGGCCTCGCCTCGCCCGCGGTCGCGCCGCAGGTCCTCCAACGTCACCACCTTGAGCCGGCGCGCGTCGAAGCCGTAGCGCATCTGCTCGGCGCTGTAGCCCCAGCGCGCGCCCGGGAAGCCGATCAGCTTCCACCCCACCGCTCCCCTGTTGCCGCCATAGGCGGGGTCGCCGAACATGCCCTCGATCGTGTGCTGGTGGACCACGGCCGCGAAGTACGGCAGCAAGGTCGTGGCCTCGTCGGCATCGAGGGCATCGAGCGTCGGCGTGGGCACCCCCAGCAGCCCCTCGAGCACCTGGTCCTGCTGGGGCTCCGCCAGCTCCAGGAACGGCCGGCCGAACCGCGCTCGCGTCTGGGCGTCGAGCTCCTGCAGGCCGCGTCGGTAGAGAGGCTGGAGGTCGCGGTACGCCCCCGCCAGGGCCCGGTCGATGTAGACGATGACCTCGGCCTCCCTGGCCCCGGGATCGTCCGGCGTCCCCGGGATGATGCGGGCGGCCATCGCCTCCACGGTGGCGGCCTCGTGCGGGTTGAAGAAGGTCAGCGCCCCTCCGCCGGTCATCGCACCGCCCCCTCCAGCTGGCCCGACGGAGTGGCCGCCGGGCCGGTCGCCCGAACGTTGCAGCGCTCGGGTGAGAAGACGCCGAAGTCGCGGCCTCGGAACCTGCCCACCGTCTCCCGGGTGAAGAACGCGATCAGGACCGCCGAGATCAACGAGATGACGACCATGAAGTAGAGCCCGAGCACGTACCCGGTGGCGCTGTGGTAGCCGCCGCCGGCACCGATGAGGGCACCGAGGATGAGCGGTGACACCCCACCGATGTACAGCATGAAGCACATGAACGAGTTGGCGGTGCCGATCCCGTTCTCGTAGGCCGAGTCGGAAGCGTAGGCGTAGAGGACGGGATAGATCGCGTTGGTGGCGAGCCCGGCGAAGAGCTGCACCGCCACCAGGAGTGCCAGCCCGGCGGCCGTGAACTGCAGCAGGAAGATCCCGACCGCGAGCCAACAGAAGGTGACCATCAAGGAGATCTTGCGGCCGAGATGGTCGGAGATCATCCCCCAGGCGAACTGGCCAACCCCTCCGGTGATGGTGAAGACGGCGCTGTAGGCCGCGGCCTGGGCGTAGTTGTAGTGGGCGACGAAGGCCAGGTACTGCGGCAGCCAGAAGCTGATGCCCGTGTAGGTCATGATGCCGAAGCAGGAGGCGATCGCGGGCACCAGGATGTTGGGATTGGTCACGGTCCTTCGGAAGGTGCCGGGCGGGGCCTTGACCGCCCCCTGGGCGGCCCTGCCGCCCAGGGGCGGGGTCAGCCCCAGCTCCTGGACCTCCTGCTCGAACCGCTGGTACCGCCGGCGCGTCGCGTAGAGCCAGTACAGGACCCAGATCGGGATCATCGCCAGGGGGATGATCAGGAACACATAGCGCCAGTGCTGGCTGCCGAAGCCGGCCAGGATCGCCCCTGTGGCGACGGCCCCTAGCAATGTCCCCCAGGGATAGGCGGTGTGCTGCCAGCCGAGCGCGAAGCCGAAGCGCTCCTTGGGGAACCACTCCACGGCCGAGGTCACCTCCACCCCCTCACCTGCGCCCCCGAAGGCGTTCTTGACGCCCTGGAGGACGACGACGTTCCAGATCGAATGGGTGAGCGCCCCGATCCCGGTCAGGATGGAGAAGACGAAGTAGCCGGCGGCGACGACCCCGTTCCGATACTTCCGCGCCCACCCGTGGCCGCCCTGGTCGAACCAGGGGCCCGCCGGCAGGGCGAGGAGCGAGACGCACACCGTGACCAGGCTGGAGACGATGCCAATGGTGGTCGGGTCGACCTTGAACTCGCTGACGATCGGGGGGATGACGTAGTAGAAGATCTGGCGCGTGTTGGCGTCCATCGCGTAGACCAGCCAGAGGCAGACCAGCGCGCCCAGCGAGGTCAGCGGTAGGCCAGCCCTCGCTAACCCTCCGCGTCGCGCCGATCGACGATCGCTGATGCTGCTCATCGAACTCCTCCTGGGGCAGGGATGGACGAGGGTCGGGTGCCATAGGGAGCCAGCGCCTCGGACGCCATGGCAGCTGCCTTGATCACGCTTCGTCGAAGATGCGGGAAGGATTCCCGGAAGCGGATGTCCGGCAGGCAGACCGCCATGGCAGCCGCTGGCTCGCCCTCCAGCCCCCAGCGCACCAGCGCGGCGACGCCGGAGACGCCATCACGCCAGCCCTCCCGGTTGATCGCGTAGCCCTGCGCGCGGATCTTGCGAACCTCTTTCCACAACTGGTCTCGCTCCTTGAGGGTGCGGTCGGTGAAGGTGGCGAGACGTCCATCGATCAATCGCGCTATCTCGTCATCGGGGCGACTGGAGAGAAGGGCCTTCCCCCCCGACACAGCGTGGAGCGGAAGAACACGTCCCAGTGACGACGCGGCCAGCACCGGTCGGGGGCTGTCAAGCTTGTCAACGACCACCGCCTGACCGCCGTCATAGACGGCGAGATAGACCGTCTCCTCGGTCGCCCGCCAGAGCCAGCGCAGAGCCTCCGAGCAGGAGGCGGCCAGGTTGACCCCGGCGCGCGCCGCCAGCGTCAGCTGGGCGCAGGCCGGGCCAAACGCGTAGCGACGAGAGAGGGGGTTAACAACAGCTGACGCGCCCATACACTACAATCCACTTCCATGAACTTGAAGCAGTGGGCGCGCGAGCAAGGTATCCACCCCGTGACCGCCTACCGCTGGTTCCAGTCGGGCAAGCTCCCCGTCCCGGCCCGGCGAGTTGGTCACCTGATCCTGGTGGACGCCCCGGCGCGGTCCCCGGCCGGTGTGACCGCCCGCTCGCGTGTCCTCTGCGGA
>DATGLL010000058.1:0-11782 GCA_035294145.1 Candidatus Dormiibacterota bacterium
GGCTCAGTTGGAGCCTTCGTGAAGCGCAGAGCCGCGGTAAGACCCGGGCTTCCCGGGCACGCGGCGGGGAAGCGCGAAGCCCGCAAGGGCAACCCCGTGAGGGGTGCCGTATGAGACTATCGCTTACTCAGCGGCAACGGCTGATGGGGCCGCCTCCTCCGAACCTCCTCGCGTGCCGCCGGCGGTGGCACCGGCGGCCCATCGGCAGAGCAACCAGCCGTCGCTCGCCCCTTTCCCCGGCCAGCGGGCTCTCTCCCTCCAGCCACAGGGCTTTCCCCCGGGGACGTCGCCCGTCGCCACGACCGGTCCCCGCCCGTCGGGTCCGAGCCTGTCTCTCTCACCGTCCTGGACGGGTACAGAATCGGTGACAACCTTCAATTGCCCTCTCACCGTGACACAGTGACCGATCACGAGCTGCACCGGATCGTTGACAGCAGCTTCGAACGGGTAGAGGGAAACGGGAGGCGTATAGTTCTGCACACAGGAGAGGTTTTTGTCCAGGTCCACGACGTCGATGGTCACCGCGGGGACGCAGCTGGAGCGACTGAGCGCCCTCCTCGAGGTCAGCCGGTCGCTCACCTCCGAGCTCGACCTCAACGACATCATCCAGGAGATCCTGGAAGGAGCCTTGCGCGTGATCCCTGGTGCCCATGCCGGCATCGTGTCACTTTACGATGCCGAGCGCCGCAAGCTGACGGTCAAGCACGTCGTGGGCCTCGGACCGAGCGCGTACGAGCTAGAGATGGATGTCGGCGAGGGTATCTCGGGACGGGCGTTCATGCATCGGCAGGCGGAGATCTACCCGGACATCCAGACGGTGCGGGCTGCCATGGAAGGATCGGATCCAGAGAACCTGCGGCGGTTCGCACAGGCCACCCAAGGCATCCAATACCCACAGGCCGCAATTGGCGCGGCTCTGGTCTACAAGGGCGAGGCCCTTGGCGCGATGGTGGTCGAGAACCTCCGCAGCCCGGACGGCTTCGAGCCCTTCGACGCCTATCTCCTCGACGCCCTGGCCCGCTTTGCCGCCATCGCCATCGTCAACGCGAGGTTGTACCAATCCGAGCGCGATTCGAGATTGAAGCTAGAGGCGCTCAACACCCAGCTCAGCGCCCACGGCCAGAGCCTGGAACGGCGCATGCGGATACATGAGACACTCTCCGAGGCGGTGCGCGAGGGCATCTCGCAGGCAGGTCTCGTAAAACAGCTGTCGCGGATCGTCGGTCGTCCCGTGCTCCTCCTCGACTCACTCTATCGCCTGCGTGCTGCTGAGCCTGCCGGCGCGACCGCCGACATCTCGGGTCTGAATTGGATGGAACTGCAGCCCGAGCTGCGACAGGCAGCGAGGAGTCGAGGCCAATATCTTGCCAACCATGCTGACCGCCACGTCCTTGTCACCCCAGCGGTGAGCGGCTCGGAATGCTTGGGATTCCTCCTCTGCGACTATGGCGAGACGACCCCTGACGTCATCGATCGCTGGAGCGCCGACGCCGCGGCGTTGATCGCAGCGGCCGAGTTCTTGCGCGAACGCGCTGCAGAAGAGGGCGAGGTTCGACGTCGTGGGGAGCTCCTTGAGCAGCTGCTCAGCGGTCGAACCATCACGAACCTGCAGTCGTTGCAGCTCATGCGGCCGCCTTATGGGCTGGCGGTGGGCATCGTCCTCGTGCCGACCGCCTACGAGGGGTCGCGCCTCCACATCCTCCGCACCCTCCTGGCCGTGACCCACGAGGCGTTCGACCAGGTCGGCCTCCAGTCGATCGTGGCGGCCAGGGACGGCCACCTGGTGGTGCTCTGGCCTTCGAGCAACGCCCCTCGCGTCGAGGCCCTCGGGCACCAGCTCGAGCTCGCCGTCGATCGCCTGATCGAGGCGGCTCCCGGCACCAGGGTGGTTTTCGCGATCAGTGACGAGATCCCCGAGCTCGGAAAGCTGCGCGCCGGCTACGACGAGACGCGTGCAGCGGCGGAGATCTACGCAGAGCTACGACCGCTGGAACGCGTGGTCCGGATACGGAACCTGGGAATCTATCGACTGCTCATCCGATCCTCCAAGGGGTCGGACGTGGCAGAGCTCTGCCGGGAGATCCTGAGCGGGGTGATGGGCCATGGCCGGGATTCGGGGAGGCGAATTCTCACCACCTTCAGTGCCTACATACGCTGCGGCTACCGGGTGAAGGCGGCAGCGGCCGAACTCGGCGTGCATCCCCACACCGTCCAGTACCGGCTCGATCGCCTCCAGCAGCTGACCGGGCTCTCCTTGCGGCGCTCCGAGGATCGGCTCATGCTCGAGCTGGCCTACCACCTCTGGCATCTCTCGCAAGTCCGCGAGCGACACGGTCAGGAGGAGGCCTGAGCCCGTCGCCGGGCCACCTGTGAGAGGACCACTGCGATCACCAGCGCGCCACCGTAGAAGAGGTCTTGCACGAAGCTCTCCATGCCGAGGATGACGAGGCCGGTGATGCCGGTGACCAGGAAGTAGACGGCTACCATCGTCCCCCAGGGGTTGAATCGGCCGGGAACGATGCTCGTGGCCCCCAGGAAAGCGGCGGCGAAGGCCGGGAGGAGGAAGGTGAGACCGGAGGTGGGGTCGGCGCCTCCCAAGGTCCCCACGTAGAGCGCCCCTGCGCCGGCGCCGATGATCCCGGAGCTCACCATCGCCCCCACCCGCAGCCGAGGCACGTGGTACCCGCTGAGGCGGGCGACGGTCCGACCACGGCCCACCACCAGCAGTCGTCGGCCGAGCGCGGTGAACTCGAGCACGTACCAGAGAAGGAAGGCCAGGGCGAGGCCGTAGTAGAACTCCAGCGGCACCCCCAGTGGGCGCGCGCCCACCACCAGATTGACCCAGGTGTTCGAAACGCCGCTGATGGTGTTCGAATGCGTGATCCAGAGCACGACGCCCGAGAGTACGGTACCGGTACCCAAGGTGGTGATGAGCGAGTCGACCTCGAACACCGTCATGATCAGGCCGTTCACCATCCCGACCACCGCACCGGTGATCAGTGCAACTCCAATGGCGATGGCGATGGGCCAATGGAGATGCACGTTCAAGTGGGCGATCGTCACCGCCGACAGGGTCAGCATGGCGGCGATCGAGAGGTCGTAGTCACCAGCGGTGAGCGGTGGCAGCAGCCCCAGGGCCAGCACCACCAGTACCGCCTGGCTGCCCAGGATGGTGGAGAAATTCGCCTGGGTGAGGAAGGTCCGTGGTTCGAGCACGCCGAAGATGGCCGTGACCAGGGCCCAGGCGATGAGCAGACCGAAACGTTCGGAGAGGGCGGCCAAGCTCGGCAGGCGTCGTCCCTGCCTCTCCTCTCCTTCCTGCGAAGGGTCGTGCCCCCGGCCGTTCACGCGCTCCTCCCCTCCGTCCAAGACCCGATCAAGCAGCGTTCAGCGATCCGCCCCTCGGTCACCTCGTCGCCCCTCAGCTCCGCGACGATACGTCCCCGAGCCACCACGTACACGCGGTGGCAGAGCGCTGCCAATTGCTCGTGGTCCGCACTGCTGCAGAGCACGGCTACTCCCGAAGCGGCCGTCTCGCGGATGAGGTCGAAGATCTGCTCCCTGGCGCCCACGTCGACGCCGATCGTTGGCTCGTCGAGCAGGAGCAATCGAGGTGCCGTGCGCAACCAGCGGGCGAGCAGGACCTTCTGCTGGTTGCCCCCCGACAGCGACTGGTAGGTCAGGTCGGGATCCGGCGGTCTCACGTCGAAGCGGCGTACGAGCTGTCCCGCCTCGCGGCGCAACCGGCCTCGGTCCAGCCAGGGGCCGTTCTGGCGAAAGACCTGGAGGGAGAGGTTGTCGACGACGGAGAGGTCGGCGACGCTTCCGGCCGCGAGCCGATCGGCCGGGACGAGGGCGATCCCTACCCTCACCGCCTGCGCCGGGCGCAGGCTCCCGAGGTCGTAGCGTCGGCCCTCCAGCGCCAGGGTGCCACGGGCCCTGCGGGCCCCGAACAGTGCATAGGGCAGCTCCGAGAAGCCCGACCCCACGAGCCCGGTCACCCCCACGATCTCCCCCCGGCCCACGTACAGCGAGCAGTTCTCGAGCCCCCCCGCCGTCACCCCCTCGGCGGCCATCAGCGCCCCGTCGCCGGCGATCGGCCCCGCCTCCGGACGTGGCACGCCCTCGAGACGGCGACCGATGATCATCTCCACCAGGCGCTCGTGGGACACCTCCGCCGTGAGCGAGGTCGCCACGACCCTGCCGTCTCGCAGCACCGTCACCCGATCGGTGACCTCGAGGACCTCGTCCAGGTGGTGGGACACGAAGACCACGCCGGCCCCCCCAGCGGCGATCTGGCGCATGAGCGCGAAGAGCCGGTCCACCCCCTCGCGGGGCAGGAACGCGGTGGGCTCGTCGAGGAGCAGGAGCCCCGATCCCCTCGTCCCCCTCGCCCGGCGCATCTCCTCCGCCGCCCGCACGATGGCGAGCAGCGCCCGCTCAACCTGGCCCAGCCGTGCCACTTCCGCGCCCGGGTCGATCCGCAGCCCGTAGCGACGGAAGGTGCCCGCCGCCCGGTGTTGCTGCGCCCGCCAGGAGATCCACCACCGGTTGGAGGCGACGAGCTCCCCCAGGTACAGGTTCTCGGCCGCGGTCAGGGAGGGAATCAGGGCCAGGTCCTGGTGGACGAAGGCCATCCCCAGCTCGCGGAACTGCCCCGGTCGCAGGGGAAGGGGCACGGCACGGCCGTCGACCAGGAGCTCCGATCCCCGTTCCGGCACATGGAAGCCCGCCAGCACCTTGATCAGCGTCGACTTGCCGGAACCGTTCTCCCCGACGAGGCCATGGATCTCCCCCGGGAGCACGCTGAAGTGAACGTCAATCAGGGCGCGCTCACCACCGAAGGTCTTGGACAGGTGGCGGACCTCGACCACCGGTACCGTGGCCGAGGTCCTCAGGGGAGCGGGGCTGGCTTGGAGCTCGTGGTCGTTCAGGAGCTCACCTTCCACAGCTGTCGGTACTGCTGCTGGTACTCGTTGCCGTAACCGGTCGAGTTCTGGGGCGGGTTGCCGGTCTGGGCGATGTTGTTCGCGTCGAAGATGCGGAGGGGGATGTGAGGGTCCGCCACCGGCGGAAGACCGGCGAAGAGCCGCATGTGCTGGTCCATGATGGCGTAGGCGATCCAGTCGAGGTTCTCGCCGATGTCCATCTCGACCACGTCATGGTTGGCCACCATCTGCAACACCGAGGGGGTACCGTTGAAGGTCACGACCTTCACCTGGTTCTGGCGGCCGGCCGCCTTCACCCCGGCCACTGCGAACGGCGCCTCCGCGCTGTCGTAGAGGGCGATGATGTAGTTGATGTTGGGGTCGCGGACCAGCGCCGACTGGACCTCGGGCTGAATCGCTGTGGCGACGTCGACCACGCTCACGTTGAAAGAGGTCAGCTTGCAGGATGATCCGCAATGTCGCTGAAACTCGTCCTTGATGCCAGTCATCATGGGCACCGTCGACAGGACCTCGTCAACACGGATCGCCAGGACGTCGGCTTTGCCCCCTGTTTTCCAGATCACCCAATCTGCCAGCAGCCTGCCTGCTTGCTCATAAGGGATGTCCACCGTTGCAGCCAGGTTGGGTGCTTTGGCTTGGTGCACGTCGTAGAGGTGGGAGACCACGGTCCCGATCCCGGCGTTCTTCGCCGCCACCACCTGGGGCATGACGAGTTGAGGGTTCAGGCCGGCCAGGAGATCGATCGAGCTCGCCTTGCGATCGATAGCGGCGTTCATGCCTTGAACCCACTGTGAGGGTTGGCCCTGGTTGGGCCATTCCACGTAGTTGATGCCCATCTGGCCCGAGATCCGAGCCATGCCGTCGCTGATGGTCTGCACGAAAGGAACGGTGTTGGTGACCGGGATCACGAACAGCGTCTTGCCTTGAGCAGCCGCCTTGGCGTCGAAGCTGGGCCCGGGGGCGATCCACCGTGGGAGGCCGAGATACCGATCAACCTGAGCCTTGGCGTACGCCACGCCGGCATTGCTCGCGCCCCCACCACCGGCCGCTCCCCCTCCGCCACCACCGCAGGCGACGACAAGCGCCCCGACGAGGAGGCACGCCAGCCGGCTGAGCCTCCGTTCCAGTGTCCTCATGAGATACCTCCTTTCTCCTCCGCGGTGTGGAGGCGTGTCACCGACCGGCCCGATCGGCTCGGGTCATGATCGCCCGCAGCTCGGCGGTCGCCTTGTGATCGACCTGTAGGGTCAGGGGGTTGATGACGACGCCGTACAACGAGCGTGCGCTCTCGAGGCTGATGAACTCGTCGATCACGTCATCGAGCACGCGCTCGGGGTCCCGCTCCAGAGGGTCGCCATATCCGCCCCCACACGGGCTCACGGTGCGCAACGTGTCCCCGGGTTGAGCCCAACGCGACTGGAACTTGGAGGGGAGGGGGAGCTCCCCGCCGGCGGCGGGAAGGTAGATCACCTCCCCCGGTGCCCCCTCGCGGCCCCCGAACAATCCCCGGGGCGGGTGGCGATGACCGTCACCCTCCAAGCTGAGGTGGGTGCGGCCCAGCAGGCACACGTCTCGGATCGAGCCCATGCCACCCCGCCACTTTCCGGCCCCTGCGCGGTCGGTGCGAAGCTCGTATCGGGTGACGCGCAGTGGCAGATGGGCCTCGATGTCCTCGATCGGGTTGTTGCGCGTGTTGGCGTAGAGCACATCGACGGCGTCGATGCCGTCACGCCCCAGGCGCCCGCCGTAGGCGCCCTCGGTGATATCCATGTAGACCCAGTACTGCTCGTTGGCCACCCCGCTGTAGGCGACGACCTTCATGTTCCCGATCCGGGCCGACACACGGTCGGGGCAGATCGGCGCCAGTGCCGCCATCAACGTGTCGGCCACCATGTTGCCGGGGCAGAAGCGAGCGATGGTCGCGCAGGGGAAGGTCGGATTGGCGAGCGAGCCGCGCTCCGCGATGATCCGGATCGGCCGAACGATGCCGGAGTTCTGAGGCACGTACTCGTGGGTGGCGGTGTCGAGAAGGATCGACCTGAGGGTCACGTAGATGGCGACATCGACGGTTCCCACGAACGGCATGTTGATGGCCCGGTCGCTGACCTGTGGGGCGGTGCCCGTCAAGTCAACGGTTAACGTATCTCCCTCCACGCGGACCGTTACCACGATCGGTAGGTCCCGTTTCTCAGGGTCCTCCTCAAAGCCGTCGATGTAGCCTATGGCCGAATACTCGCCATCGGGCAGACGCTCGATCTCCTGGCGGAGCATGCGCTCCGAGTAGTTCATCAGCTCCTCGCTGGCGGCCTCGACCGTCTCACGTCCGTAGCTCTCGATCAGCTCCAGGTAGCGCTGAGCTCCGATTCGGCAGGCGGCCACCTGCGCCTCCATGTCACCGACCACCATGTCGCTGGCGCGGATGTTGTCGCGGAGCAGACGCCAGACGGCGTCGTTCCGCTTACCCCGCTCGTAGACCTTGATGGCACGGAACTGTAGGCCCTCGGCGTACGCGTCGACCGCGTCCACGATCCCACAGGAGCCAGGGGTCATGGCGCCCACGTCGAGATGGTGGGCCGTGGTGAAGCTGTAACCGACCAGCTCCCCCCGATGGAAGATGGGTACACAGAAGCCGACGTCGGGCTCATGCGAGGCGCCATAGTAGGGAGAGTTGTGGATGACGACGTCGCCCTCTTCGAAACGCTCGCCTCGCTCCTCCAGGAGTCGGAGGATGCCGCGCAGATAACCGGGGATCGGCCCTAGCTGCAATGGTGTGCTGAGCGAGCACTCCGCGATTTGGCGGCCTTTGACGTCGAGTAGCGCCACCCCGAAGTCCTCGGATTCGCGAATGATGGACGAGTAGGACATGCGGGTGAGCTTGTGTCCCACCTCGAGTGCGATGTTGTCAAGGGCACCCGCGATGACGCGAGCCGTGATCGGGTCGACGGGATGGGCAGGGGGGCGACCTCGTTCGTACTCGATGATGTCGACGACCTTGCTCGCAGACATTCCCGTTCTCACACCCTGATCAAGAGCTCGCCTGTGGGCATGACCTCAGCCGAGGCGGCGGGCGGTACCACGACGGTGGAATCTGCCTGCAACACGATGCTCGGACCCTCGAGGCAGGCCCCGACCGGGAGGCAGGAACGTTCGTAGAAACGAGTCTCGACCTGCTTCAGCGTTCCATCGATTGGGAAATGGACGGGAGCGACATCGACAAGGGCCTCATCGAGGCTGCCCGTCGGCACCACCAGCTGGGGGAGACGGGGGGTGGCTCCGGTCGCGACCACGCGGATGCTCACGATCTCGATCGGGTTGGAGGGGAAGGCATGTCCGTACTCCTCGCTGTGCAGGCGATGGAAGTCTTGACGAAAGCGTGCCCAGCTGGCCTCGTCCAGTGGCCGGAGTGGTAGGGGGATGCGCAGCTCGTAGCCCTGCCCCAGATAGCGACAGTCCGCGGCGTGCGTGATGCGGACATCTTCGGCCGGCACCCCGTCGCGGCCCAGGAGCTCTATGGCCTCGGCGTCGAGTCGGGCCAGGTCCCGGTTGATGCGATCTAGGTCGGCGGCCGAGTCGAGCATGAGCTCGTTTTGAATGAGGTCATACTCGAGGTCGGTCGAGAGCAACCCCATGGCCGAGGTGATGCCTGGATAGAGCGGCACCAGCACCTCCGGGACGCCCAGCAGCCTCGCCACCTCGGTTGCGTGCAGCGGCCCGGCCCCTCCGAATGCGACCAAGGTGAACGCCCGTGGATCGTGGCCCTTTTGGATAGTCCGTGAACGGACGGCATTGGCCATGCCGTGGTTGATCAACGTGAGCACCCCCGCGGCGGCCTCGATCCGGGACAGCGACAGCCGGCGGCTGAGCGTGTCCAGGGCCAGCTCGGCCTGCTCGGGATCGATCATCATCTCGCCTCCGAGGAAGTGATCAGGCCGCAGCCGACCCAGGACCAGATTGGCATCGGTCACCGTAGGCTCCTGGCCACCGAGCCCGTAGCATGCAGGCCCAGGACGGGCACCGGCACTCCGCGGTCCCACCCGGAAGGCACCGCCGGCGTCCACGTAGGCCACGCTACCGCCACCCGCACCGACGGTGTGGATGTCGATCATGGGGACCAGGACTGGGAAGCCGGCAACGAACGTGTCACGTGCCGTTGCCTCGACGATGCCGCGTTCGGTGACGATGCCGATGTCAGCGCTGGTGCCACCCATGTCGAAGGTGATCAGGCGCTGACGCCCGCAGATGTGGCCGACGTGGGCGCCCGCGATCACGCCCGCCGCCGGTCCACTCAGGAGGAGGGTGACCGGAAGCTGGCTGGCCACCTCTGCGGTCGCCACCCCACCGTTCGACCGCATCAGCCGAAGGTGGGCACGCATCCCCGCCTCGCTCAGCCGATCCTGGAGCCGATCCAGGTACCGGCGCACCCGTGGGCCCACGAAACCATTGATGGCGGCGGTGGTGAAGCGCTCGTACTCGCGGAATTGGGGGAACACCCGAGCCGAGGTCGTGACGAACGCCTCTGGGAAGATCCCTTCCACGATCGCTCTGGCTCGGTCCTCATGGTCGGGGTTGACGTAGCTGTTGAGGAAGCCGATCACCACGGACTCGACCCCCGCCTCTCGGAGCTCCCGGGCGGCAGCCGCGACCTCGGCCTCATCAAGGGGAACGATCACCTCCCCGCGCGGACCGATGCGCTCGCTGACCACCTTGCGGTACCGACGCCTGATGAGCGCGCGGTCCTGCCACGGGATCTCTTGCTGAATGGAGTAATGCTGAGGCCGTTGGTGACGGGCGATGTGGAGGATGTCCCGGAAGCCTCGGGTGGTGATCATGCCCACGGTGGCCCCGTCGTGCTCGAGCAACGCGTTGGTGGCAATCGTGGTCCCGTGGGCCAGGAACTCGACATCCCGGGCCCAGTCGCCCGCTCCCAGCACGCCCTGGACAAGCCCCTCCGAGGGGTCCTCGGGTGTGGTCGGCACCTTGTGGATCCGCACTTCTCCGGTGTCGGTGTCGACCAAGATCACGTCGGTGAAGGTGCCCCCGACGTCTACACCGGCAAGCCTCATGTGGTGGACTCCTGCTGCGCCTTGGCTGTGATGCTCGTAACTATTCGGATCGGAAGGGCACCGTGTCTATGGGCATTCGGCCAATCGAGATTCTGAGATTTGGCCCATGATCCAAAGCGATGGTTGCCGGCCTGGCCCCGCATCGAACCACCTGACGGGTCAGTACGCGATCTGCTGCAACGTGCCGACCAGCACCCGCACAGCCCTGGCCACGTCGTCCAGGTCGGTGTGCTCGTCCGGCCGGTGGCTGAGTCCGCCACGACTGGGGGAGAAGATCATGGCCACCGGGCAGGCGCCCGCCAGGACTTGGGCATCGTGCCCGGCGTGACTGGGCATCCGCCGCCAGGGGATGCCCGCCTCGCGGCAGACGCGCTCGATCGTCTCGACCAGCCGTGGGTCCATGTCCACCGGCGCCTGGGCGAACGGCCGCTCGAGGGCGACGGCCAGGCCACGGCCGGCGGCGATGCGGTCCACCGCTCGTCGGATGCGCTCCTCGAGCGCGGCGAGCGCCTCGGGATCATCGTGCCGGAGGTCGACGGAGAACCGGGCCCGGCCCGGCACTTGGTTGAACCCGCCGGGCTCGACCTCGAGCACACCGACCGTCGCCACTGCCGGCGGTCCCGCCTCGCGGGCCGCGGCCTCGACCGCCAGCACGACCTCGGCTGCGCCGGCGAGCGCGTCCCGGCGGTCTGCCATGGGGAGTGTGCCCGCGTGGCCCGCCACCCCGTCCATCGTGATCCGCAGCTGGCGCACCCCCACGATGCGCTCCACGACCCCGATCGGCAGGCCGGCCTGCTCCAGCTCCGGGCCCTGTTCCACATGCGGCTCGATGAAGGCGACCAGGTCTGAGCGGCGGGCGGTGGGGATCAGGGCGGGGTCCAGGCCACAGGCCCACATGGCCTGTCCGATCGAGACGCCGCTGGCATCTCGGATCCAGTCGGGCTCGTCGGGACGGATCAGGCCCAGCATGGCGCGGCTGCCCCAGAACCCGGTCGCGAACCGGCTCGACTCCTCCTCGCAGTTGGCGAGGACCTCCAACGTGAGGCGGGGCCGTCCCACCATCTCGCGCAGCCAGCGAACGGCACAGGCGGCCACCGCGATGCCCATGGCCCCGTCGAAGGCCCCACCCCGGGGTACCGTGTCCACGTGGGAACCGGTGAGGACGGTGTCCGCCAGGGATCCGGCAAGGCGTCCGAACCGGCTGCCCACGGCGTCCACCCGGACCTCCAGCCCGGCGACGGTCATCCAGTCCTCCAGCTCCGCCATCGCCCCGCACCACTCCGGCGTGTAGACGAGCCGGGTGACCGAGCCGTCGGGGCCACCGCCATGGCGTCGCATCCGCTCCAGTAGGTCGCCGGCCCAAGCGCGGACGAGGGCATGGTCCCCTGCGGAGAAAATCACTCGCGGAGCAGGCATTCGGGCATCCGAGGTTGCAGCGACATCGCGAGCAGTGTGTACGATCGTCGGCGCCGCGAGCTATGGCAGGGTGCCCAAAGTCGATCCAGATTCCTGGGTTGTGGGCCAAGACTCACCGCCGCCCCACGGCTGCACCCCTGGGGCTGGAGCTTTCGGCTGAAGAGCTCACGCCACGTACGGTGCCTTCGACGTCTCATGAGCTCCGGGCTCATCCCGTTGCCGCCGAGTACGCAATAGCACTCACGCGGCACCCCTCACGGGGTTGCCCTTGCGGGCTTCGCGCTTCCTCGCCGCGTGCCCGGGAGGCCCGGGTCTTACCACGGCTCTGCGCTTCACGAAGGCTCCAACTGAGCC
>DATGLL010000059.1:0-3800 GCA_035294145.1 Candidatus Dormiibacterota bacterium
GGATCGCGACGAAGGCAACCGCCACGGCCACGAGCATCAAGAAGCCGCGGCGGCGCGCCAGGTCGGCCCCGGGCCACGGAAGCTTGCGCGGCGAGCGAGGGCGCGGCAGGCCTCTCAGCTCCCCGGGAGAGCTGCCAGCACCGGCGGACAGCTCGGCGCATCCGGTAACCAGCCGCCAGGAGTCACGTCAGCGACTCTAGACAGCCAGCGGTCCCAGATCGTGGCAACTGCGCTCATCGCGGGCGAACCCTGGGCGCGCTCGAGCGTTGGCGGATCGCCGAGAAGGCGTGACGGCTCCTGGCGGCGGGGCGCGCCCCTACGGTCGCGATACCCGAGGCTCGCCGTCCCCCGATAGCTTTTCGCCGATGCCGCGGAAGTGCTGCGAGTACCGATCGTGACATTCGACACCGGACGACAGGTCCGCCTGAGGATGACCATCGTGTGCGTCGGGGCGCTGTTCGCGGCCCTCCTGGCGCGGCTTTGGTATCTGCAGGTGATCGACCACCACGTCGCCCACATCTCGGCCGTCGAGAACGGGATCCGCTACGTCTACACCGAAGCACCCCGGGGCTTGATCCTGGACCGCAACGGCAACGTCCTGGTCGGCAACGTCGATGAGCCGGTGATCGACGTCGACCCTCACCTTGCCGCCCAGCACCCGAGGACCCTCGACCGGCTCGCCGCACTGCTCGGCATGACGGTCCCGCAGCTGGACGCCGCGATCCACAACCTCCAGTACAGCCCTTACGCCCCCGTGCCCGTGGCCGTGGGCCCCTCGGCGTCGGAGATTCTCCACATCCAGGAGTACCCTAGCGAGTTCCCGGGCGTGACCGTGGGAACGGAGACGGTCAGGGCCTACAGTCCGGCCGGTAAGGCCGCGGCGAACATCGTGGGCTACGTAGGGCGGATCGACCAAGCGGAGTACGAGAAGCTGAAGAGCCAGGGCTACCAGCCCGACTCGCAGATCGGCCAGACGGGGGTGGAGGCGACCTTCGAGTCGGTGCTGCGAGGACGACCCGGGGTCACAGAAGTGGAGGTGGACGCTCAGGGCAACGTGGTCAGCACGCTGCACACGACAGCTCCTGTCCCCGGTGAGAACGTGCGTCTCACCATCGACGGCTCGCTGCAGGAAGCGGCCGTCAACACTCTCGCCCAGGAGACGGCGATCAAGAGGTCCGAGATCGACCCGGACGGGAGCGGCTACTACCGGGCCGACAGCGGGGCCGTCGTGGTGGAGGATCCGCACAATGGCCAGTTGCTGGCTCTCGCCACCTATCCCATCTACGACCCCGCGCAGTTCGTGGGGGGCATCAGCCAGGCCAACTACGCCAAGTTGACGGCACCGTCCGCTCACGCGCCGCTGGAGGACCGGGCGATCAGCGGTGAGTACTTCCCCGGCTCCACGTTCAAGCTGGTGACAGCGACAGCCGGCCTGGTCACCGGGGTTATAACTCCAACGTCTCTCTTCGACGACGTGGGCGGCGGCATCACCGTGGGCGGTCACTTCTTCGCCAACGACGGGCACCAATCATATGGTGAGGTGGCCCTGCCCTTCGCCCTCACGGTCTCAGACGACGCGTTCTTCTACCACATAGGCGAAACGCTCTACAACGGCCGGTCGATCTACGGCCAGAACGTCTTCCAGAAGGTGGCCTCCGAGTACGGTTTCAGCAAGCCTACCGGCATCGACCTGCCGGGGGAGTCTTCGGGGTTCGTCCTCACCCCCCAGCAGAAGGCGGCGCTGCACCGCGCGGATCCGGCGGCCTACCCGTTCGGCTCGTACTACACGGGCGACGCTATCGAGTCGGCGATCGGCGAGGACGATGTCGTCGTGACCCCGCTGCAGCTGGCCAACGCGTACGCGGCGTTCGCCAACGGCGGAACGCTGTACCGTCCGAGCATCGTGCTCGACGCCGAGACGCTCTCCGGCAAGGTTGTGCACTCCTACGCACCGGTGATCGATGGCCACACCCCTCCACTCACCGCCGCTGAGCGTCAGGCGATGATCGCCGGGTTCGTGGGGGTGACCACCAACCCTCTCGGCACCGCCTACGGGTCGTTCGGCAAGACGGGATACCCGATCCAGGTTGCCGGCAAGACGGGAACCGCCCAGGTGACGTCCGGCCTGCCGCACACGTCACCCGCCTACAAGCAGTACACGTCGGTCTTCACCTCCTTCGCTCCGGCACAATCTCCCCGCTACGTCGTCGACTGCTTCATCCCCCAAGCCGGCTACGGCGCAGACGCCGCCGCCCCGGTCGTGCGCCAGATCTACGACATTCTCTTCCACCAGCCGATCCTCGCCACGCCGCTGAGCGGCTACTGACTCAGCGCGCTCCGGCCGGCTCCGCCTCGGCCAGGGCCTTGATCCGCTCGAGAGTAGTCCGCATCGCCTCCTCGCGTCTCCGGTCACGGTCGCGCATCAGGTAGTCCTCGGCGATCCGTGCAGAGAGGGGAAGCCAGTGGACCTCGAACGATTCCACGAGGTCCACTCCGCCCGCCGCCGGTTGGATCCGGTAGGTCCAGGTGGTCACCTCCTTGTCCCGGACCAGGGTGGTGAAGCTGAGCTCGCCGTTGGGGACCGCCGTCTTCACCCGGCAGGCCACCGACCAGCGCATCCTCCCGTACCGGTTCCACCCCCTGAATCGCGCGCCCGGCACGGCCGGCGATCCCGCCCCCTCCTGCCACTCCAAGCGGTAGCACTCGGGGCTCCACTCCCCCATTCGCTCCAGATGGGAAAGCAGCTCCCATACCCGTTCGGCGGGGGCGTCGATGTGCACCTTGACTGAACCGGTTCTCGCAGTTCTCATCGTCCCTCCCTGCTCGTCCTGCTCTCGACCTCCGGCTGCCTCGCCGCGCGTCTGCGTCGGCGCTTCTTCGAAAGGTGCTCGTAGGCCATGTCGGCCACGTCGTCCACCAGGCGCGCCCAGCGTTGGCCGCCCGGCTCGTTCGAGATCTGCTGGTCGACGAGCCCGATGCTCAAGGCAGTTAGCAGGTCCTCGTCCGACTGGTCTCCCAGGAGGCCCATCTCCCGAAGCTCCTCGCGGTAGAGGTCGAGCACCTCTAGCGCCCGGGCGTACGACGACTCGGAGGGCGTGAAACCGGGCACCGTGCGCTGGAACAGCAGCTGGTAACGGACCGGGTCAGCGGTGCAGAAGTCGAATGTGATCCAGAATCCGGCCCGAAGGCGCTGGCGCGCCGAGCGAGGTAGGCCCTCGCGACGTGACCGGATGAAATCGAGGAACTGCTCGTTCCCTTGGGCGAACATCGTGTCGTAGATCTCGTTCTTCGAGGCGAAGTACGAGTAGAGCGATGGCACCCGCATCCCCACCTTGGCGGCGACATCGCCGAGGGAGAGCCCGGCCAGGCCCTTCTCCCGTGCGACCTCCCAAGCTGCCTGCACTATCTCTTCCCTCGTCGCCTGGTGCCGCCTCGACCTCCGATCTACATTCGACTTCCCTAATGTCACTAGGAATATCTATAGGGGTTGGCGCACAGCTTGTCAAGTTCTTCGGGGCGATAGTCCAAAGATGGCGGCGTTGGGAAGTATCACTCGCCCAGGGCAGTGCTACAGATTGCGGGCGCCTCAGGCGCAGGCCGCGCAGCGTCCCAAGATGGCGAAATGGCGGGGGTTGACGGCGAAGCCGAATCGCTCCCGGGCCCCCCGGGCGAGGCCGCGCAGGAGCTCCTCGGGAGCCTCCAACATCACCCCGCACTTCTCGCAAACAAAGTGGGCGTGGGCAGAGGAAGCGAGCTGATACGTGGCAGGGCCGTGTCCCACGTGGGTGTGCAGAAGGACA
>DATGLL010000060.1:0-2443 GCA_035294145.1 Candidatus Dormiibacterota bacterium
GGCTCAGTTGGAGCCTTCGTGAAGCGCAGAGCCGCGGTAAGACCCGGGCTTCTCGGGCACGCGGCGGGGAAGCGCGAAGCCCGCAAGGGCAACCCCGTGAGGGGTGCCGTATGAGACTATCGCTTACTCAGCGGCAACGGAGCTTCACTCCACGGCACCGAACGCGGTCAACGCCACGGAGCACCTGGCATGGAGCCATTTCCACGGCCGAGAGCCTGGCCTGGCAAGGACCCGCTCCCCAAGGCCCCTCCCGCCCGCCCGGAGGGCACGGCGGGCGCGGCCCTCCGGCGCGAGGGCTGCGCTCCGCCGTCAGTAGGCGCTCGGCGCCTTGCAGCTGAACATCGAGACCATCTGGCGCGTTTGCTTGCCCCCGCACTTCGGGCAGGCGGGAGGATCCTCCTTCAGACGGTCATGCTGGCTGATCGGCAAGCTGAACTCAAAGCGCTCGCCGCAGGCCTGGCACTCGAACTCGTAGACAGCCATGGCAATGCACCTCCTCCTCGACTCGTCACCAGCATCGCACTCTACACGGTGTCCTGGGAGTGATCGTCAATCCTCGATCAGGACCTGATCTCGGCTAGAGTGGCGCTTGTCTCCCCACGGCGGCCCAGGTCGAGCCAGGCGCTGAGCAACCGCCGTCCGCAGGCAGAGCGCGGCCCGCGACGCTCCATCGCCACCCCGCTTCGGTCAGCGATCGCCGGCGGTGTCGAGCTTCACCGGATGGCTGGCGGGCCGGGAACGCCGGAGGCCATAGAGCGCCACCAGGCCCAGGCCGATCACGACCGCCGCGCCGACCAGGTGCCACAGCACGATGGCGCCGGCCGCCACCGGCCGAGAGAGCCCGATCGAGGACAAGAGAAAGGTGCCCATGGCCTCTAGGCTTCCCACGTAGCCGGGGGCGGCAGGCAAGACGTAGGTGTAGAGGAGTGTGACCTGGGTCACGATCGCCGACGCCACCGGCACCGCCAACCCCAGGGCCGGGAAGAGCATGAAGAAGGCCAAGCCGTCGAGGAGCATGGCGGTGGCCGACGCGAGCACGATACCCAGCAAGCGCTGGCCCCGGGTGGCAGCCAAGCCGATGCGGAAGGCGGTGCTTTGCCGTCGCAGCGATTCCACCCATCGTCTGGGCAGGAACCGCGATACGCGGCCAGAGCAGAGCAGCCGTGGGCCGAACACAAGCCCACCGCCAATCGCCCCCAGCGCCGCCAGCGCCATGCCGAGCACGGCCACCAGCTGAGCGAGCGAGGGCAACGCAGTGTCGGCCGCGGTCAGCTTGAGAAGGGTCCCGGCGCTGAGCACCGCCGCCACGCCGCCGAGGTCGAAGGCATGGTCCACCACGATCACCCCGAGGCCGACCGCGGTCGACTGCCCCCCTCGCTTCACCAACCACCACAGACGGAGGGCCTCCCCGGCTCGGAAGGGCAAGGCATAGTTGACGAGCTGGGTCGCGGCGTTGACCCAGAGCGCATCGGTCAACCGAACCCGGGTCCACGCCCGCAACAGCAGCATCCAGCGGGTCGCCCGAGCCACCTGGCTGAGCAGGGTCAGGACCACGATCGCCAGCAGCGGGCTGAGATGGCGAGGCTCAAGATGGTGCTCCACCTGGTCGATGGGAACGGCCCGGAACAGGAAGTAGAGGGCGAGGAGACCGAAGGCGGAGTTCATCGCCCCTCGAACCCAGGGGTTCACCCAGAGGGCAAGCGCCAGACCATGAATGCGACGGACGGTGATGGTTGCTCTCACAGGCGGCTCTTCGACGGGGCAACGATACTGAACCAACACCGCCTCGCGCCAGGTGGGCGGGCTTCAGCCTCGCACCGTCTCCACGGAGGGGTTTGATCGGCCCTCCCGGCGGCCATATACCTCACATGAGCAACCGGTACGCCGACGTATGGGCCGACGCCGCCGGAGCTGCCTCCGCCAACCGCGAGCGGAACGCCATCGCCCGGCGCTACCGCCGGATGCTCGCCTTGACCGACGACCTGCTCGGCCATCTGGAGCCCCTGAACGCCGCCGGCGGTGGGGAGCTACCGCCCCCGATGCGCAGGGCCATCGAGCGGGTGGCAACCCGTCTGGACCCCGACCTACAGATCGGGCTGCTCAGCTGTCGCACCATCCAGGAGGCAGTCGACACGGTGCTGGCGGTCCAGGACGAGGTCCTCCGTCGCCTGCACGGCCGCGCCCCCACGGAGCAGGAGCGCCGGACCGCCTGAGTCGCACGACGGCGACGGGGACGGCTCCCTCAGCGCCCGGACGGTCCACCCCCGCATGCCGTTGCCGCTGAGTAAGCGATAGTCTCATACGGCACCCCTCACGGGGTTGCCCTTGCGGGCTTCGCGCTTCCTCGCCGCGTGCCCGGGAGGCCCGGGTCTTACCACGGCTCTGCGCTTCACGAAGGCTCCAACTGAGCCTACGGGCGGGGTCCCCACCAAGCCAGCTTGGT
>DATGLL010000061.1:0-8140 GCA_035294145.1 Candidatus Dormiibacterota bacterium
CAGTTGGAGCCTTCGTGAAGCGCAGAGCCGCGGTAAGACCCGGGCCTCCCGGGCACGCGGCGGGGAAGCGCGAAGCCCGCAAGGGCAACCCCGTGAGGGGTGCCGTATGAGACTATCGCTTACTCAGCGGCAACGGTTGAAACGACCCGCCCGGGGCCCCACGGCCAAGGCAGAGACGCTCGAACCGGTCAGCCTGGCGGGCACCCACCCCTCCCACGGGGGCCCATCTCGGACAGGAAGCCGCCCTCGCAGCGCCCGCCGGGGCCGAGATGATGAGGTGGCTGGGGCGGGAGGATTCGAACCCCCGATTACCTGATCCAGAGTCAGGCGCCTTACCAGCTTGGCCACGCCCCAGCGTCCGAGCGGTCCTCTATTCTAGCCGTCGAGGCCGGCTCCCACCCTTCCCGGACGCGCCACCCGCTCGGCAGGGAGGGGCGGGTGCCCGTTGCCGCTGGCGGCGACCCGATCCCACGCTCGACGGAGACGACGATGCTATGTCCCGGAGGCTCCCGCGCCCCTCTCGAGGTGGCTCGTGCCTTGGGCCAGCGCGAGCCCCTTGGCCCCCGCCAGCGGGGCCGATGGGCACCGAGGCGGTGCCACCGGGGGCCAGGGACCGTCCCGCCGGGGGGACGGGGGCTACGACCGTCGCCGGGGCGCGCCTCGCCCCAAGTCGATGGGACGAACCTGCCCCCCACCGACCCCCCGGAGGATGCGTTCCGCCAGGCGACGGACCTGGTAGAGGTTCACCGACCACCCCACCCCCATCACCCGTTCCGTGAACAGGCGAGGGTCGGCCGGGTTCCAGTACGCTTCCCGGATGCGGCTCCAGGTGGGGAGGCGGAGGTCGTACGGCACCACGCCGAAGACGCGGCCGTGCCAGGCACGTCGATCCTCGGGCTGGGCCAGCTCCTGGGCGACCGCCGCCACCAGGAGTCCCAGGGCCACCAGCGTCACGGCTCGGCCCACGCGTCCGAACGGTCTCATCGCTCGATTATCCCGTCAGTAACCCCCCTCTGCTCAGGGGCGTTCTCCAGCCAGGGGTAGGCAGTCAGGGAATGGGCTCGAAGGGGTGGTTGCGCTGGCTTCAGCCAGGGCTCGAGGTCAAGCGCTGGGTGCTGCTGCTGGCGCTCAGCATCCTGGTCATCGACCTTGGGGTGGCCTACTTCTTGCGCGACGTCTACCGCTTCGCCCCCCTCCCCGGGCAGTTCTACTACGTGACCTTGCAGTTCCTCCCCTACTGGCTGCGGGGCAGCATCTTCACCGCCCTCGGCGTCGTCCTCCTCGCCTTCTCGGCGGTGAGGCTGCAGCGCTCGGTGCTGGGACCGTTCCTGCCCGGCGGGCAGAGGGACCTGGCCGAGCGCCTCTACACCTTCCGGACCCGGAGCCGCGGGCCTCGGGTGGTCGCGGTCGGGGGTGGGACCGGGATGTCGACCCTCCTGCGCGGCCTCAAGGAGTACACGGCCAACCTGGCCGCGATCGTGACCGTCGCCGACGACGGCGGCTCCAGCGGCCGCCTCAGGCAGGAGTACCGCATCCTGCCCCCCGGGGACTTCCGCCAGTGCCTGGTGGCGCTGGCCGACGCCGAGCCCCTGGTGAAGCAGCTCTTCAACCATCGCTTCGAGAACGGCTCCTTGGACGGGCACTCCTTCGGGAACCTCTTCATCATGGCCATGGCCGAGGTGACCGGCAATTTCGAGCTGGCCCTGCGGGAGTCGGCCCGGGTGCTGGCGGTGCGGGGGGCCATCATCCCCTCGACCCTGCACGACGTCACCCTGGTCGCCAGCGTGAACGGGCACATGGTCGAGGGCGAGTCCCGCATCCCCCAGCAGAACGGGCCCATCAGCCGGGTCTTCCTGAAGCCGGACAACGCCACCCTCAACCCCGAGGCGGCCATGGCCCTGGTCAACGCCGAGGTGATCGTGGTCGGGCCGGGGTCCCTCTACACCTCCATCCTCCCCAACCTCCTGGTCCCGGGGATGGTCCAGGCCATCAAGGGGTCGCCGGCGCTGAAGGTGTTCGTCTGCAACGTAGCCTCCCAGCATGGGGAGACCGACGGCTACGACGTCGCCGACTACCTGCGCGTGATCCGCGAGCACACCGAGGAGGACCTCTTCGACTTCGTCGTCGTCAACTCCAACCTGAGCCACCTGCCCACGGGCGGCCAGTCACAGGTCGTCTTCGACTACGAGAAGGTGCAGCGGGAGTTCCCGGGCCTCCGCTTCGTGGCCGCCGACGTCGTCAACACCCGCATCCCCTCGCACCACGACCCCGAGAAGCTGGCCCGGGTGGTGATCAAGCGGATCTGGGAGGCTTGAGCCAGGCGCTCGAGCGTCCGCTCCCCTCAGGACTCGCCGACCGGGGTCCGCACCACGACCGTGGCGTTGATCTCGCAGGTCACCCCCCGGGGGAGGGCGTTGGTGCCGAGCGCGGTTCGGGCGTGACGTCCGGCCTCGCCCAGCACCTCGGTCAGCAGCGTCGAGCAGGCATCGATCACCTGGGGCTGGCCTTGGAAGTCGTCGGCGGAGAGCACCCACCCGTTGACCTGGGCGACCTCGATCACCGCCTCGAGGCCGACCGCGGCCTCGATCTGGGCGAGGAGGTTGAGGGCGCACAGGCGGGCCGCCTCGCGGGCCTCCTCCAGGCTCACCTGGTCGGGCACCCGCCCGGTCAGGAAGCGCCCGTCGCGAACCGGGACCTGGCCGGCGATGAACAGGAGCCCACGGCCCTCGCCGAGCGGGACCAGACGGGTGGGGACGTAGGCGGCCATCGCCGTCGGCGCGGCCGGGAGCTCGTAGCCGAGGCTGCGGAGACGCTCGAGAGGGTGGTTCACAACCGCCAAGTCTAGGGGTCGGGGCGGGATCGAAGGCTCCCCTCCGGCTCAGAGCCGCCGCTCACGCCGGACGTAGGTGACCAGGGCCAGGAGGACCACCAGCAGGGCCAGGGCTCCCAGCCCCAGGTAGGGGGTCTCGGGGCGCCGCAGCCACGCCAGGAGACGGTCTTCGGCCGAGGTCAGGACGGGCGCCGAGGGCCGGGCAGCGTGGCCGACCCGGGTCGGGCGCTGCGGCCCCTGGGCACGTCCCGGGGGCCCACCGGCGTCCCGGTAGGACCAGATGCGCGTCGTCTGATCGGTCGGCTGGAGGGTGGCGGCGTAGAGCACGGGCGTCGCGCCGCCGGCCACCGCCAGGGCGGTCACCGACGGCGCCGGCGGCTGCAGGGAGCTGAAGTGGGCCCCCGCGTCATCGCTCACCCAGAGGCCACCCTCGCTCGAGCCACCGCCGTCACTGGCCACGTACCAGCGTTGCGGGCGCTGAGGGGCGAAGGCGACGGCGGTGAAGGCGGCCGGGGGCAGCGCCCCACCGCCGGTGAGCTGCTGCCAGCTCCCCCCTCCGTCGTCGCTGGCGAAGAGGCCAGCGTTGGTGCCCAGCAGGAGCTCGGGCACGCTTCCCCCAGGGACGGGCACGGCTGCCAGGGTCGCCACCATGGTGCTGGCCCCGATGGCGCCGATGAAGGGCACCCAGGTGCGGGCGCCGTCGGGGCTGCGGTAGAGGGGCAGCGCCGTCTCGCCCCCCGCGTCCCCCCCGGCCACCACCTGAGGTCGGTCCCCGCTGCCCACCACCGCCAGCGCGCTCACCGCCACCCCCTCCAGGCCGGTGGGCGACCAAGGCCCGGCCTCGGGGCCGGCCCACACCCCGTGGTCGGTCCCGACCAGGGTCAGGTTGGGGGCGAAGGCGAAGGCCCGCACCGGCCCGGTCCCGCCCCCAATGACGCGTGACCAGCGGCCGCCGTCATCCCGGCTCTCCCAGACGCCGTCGTCGCCAGTGCCGGCCAGGACGACCCCGGCCGTGAAGGGATCGAAGGCCAGCGCCAGCACCCCACCGGTCAGGCCCGACCGCACCGTCCGCCAGGTGGCCCCCGCGTCCGTGCTCAGGTCGATGGCGCCGCCGGTGGTGCCGGCCAGCACCCGCTGGGGGTCGTGGGGATCGACGGCCAGGGCAAGCACGGTCCCGCTCCCCCCCGCCGGCAGCGCCTGGGCCGGAACCCAGGTGTTGGGCGCGATGGGGCCCTCTCCGGCAGCCCCGGCCGGCGGGGCCAGGGCGAGCAGGAGGCCGGCCACGGTGGCTACAAGGAGGCCTCGGCGGATCGGTGGCACGAGGCCGGATTATGCGCCCGGCGTCCGCGGATCGCGAAGCACCGAATTGGGAGACCCCTCGGCCGGGCAGAGGCCAGGGGAGACGGCCCCGGCCATCACCGCCACGGGGCGGCGGGCCGGGCGGCCAGCCGCCGCCAGCCGCCCGCATCCGCGCCGAGGGCCCAGGCCTGCTCCGCTCAACGCGTCGGCCTGGCCACCCCTGCCGTCTTCCGCTGGATCAGCTCCAGCGCCCGCCGGAGGTAGGTGTTGAAGAGCGGCGGGTTCTCGCTCATGGGGAAGTGGCCGATGCCCTTCATCTCGATGAACTCGGCGTTCTTGATCTGCCTCGCCGTCGCCTCCGTCATCTGCGGGGTGGTCAGGTAGTCGTAGTCGCCGGTGAGCATCACGACCGGGCAGCGGTCCCCATCGATCTGGCCCAGCTTGCCGCGGAGGTCGTGGTCGACCGAGTAGAAGTAGAGGTCGCCACGGAAGGCCTCGGAGCCCTGGGTGTAGTAGAACCAGGTCTTCCAGCGATCTCGATCCGGGGACTGGGGAGCCATCAGGTCCCACACCCCGCTGGCGCAGACCTGCGCCGCGTTGGCATGAGGATGCTGCCACCAGTCCAGGAAGAAGCCCGGGGAGTAGTCGGCCGCCTCGACCGGGATCACCGCCTTGAAGCGATCCGGGTAGCGATACGCCAGCTGCAGCGCCACGTTGCCGCCGAACGACGAGCCCATGAAGATCGGTCGGTCCAGCTCGAGGGCGTCACAGAAGGCGACGATGAACTTCGTGTAGAAGTCCGCGGTGAGCCGGTACTCCTCCCTCCACCAGGCTCGATCGTTGGGGGGGTCGGACTTCCCGTGTCGGGGCAGGTCGTAGGCGATGACACGGTAGCTGGCGGTGATGTCAGGGTCCTCGAGGACCCCACGCCACTGGTGGTTGTGGCAGCCCGCGGTGTGCTGGCACACGAGCGGTTGCCCTTGCCCGTTCTCGAGGAAGAAGACCTTGTACTCACCACCGAGGTCGGGGTCGGCCACCTCGAGGGTCACATACCGTCCGATGACCGGAGAGAGATTGGCCACGGATGGGTCCTCCTGAAGCTTCGATGATTGGGTCCTGCCCGCCGATCAGACGGGCACGCCGGTCTCCCGGAGAAGCTCGATCTGCCGAGTGAAGCAACGCAGGTTCTGCATCAAGACCAAGAGGTCGCCCTCCATCCTCAAACCCTTCCGGAACGAGGCCGCCCAGATGCCGTGGTACATCGGCTCCGGGACCCTCTTCGCCATGCCACGCCAGGTCTCCTCCGGCGCCCGAAGGGCGAACTGGTAGGCGTCGAGCGGCTGCGGGTCGAGGTTGAGGTTCTCAACCTTGCCCTTGTGCATCTCGACGATCACCTTGCGACTGCCCATGTCCAGCAGGTACGTGCAGGTGAAGAACCTCCCGTGCACGTTCAGCTCGACATCCTGGTTGGTCGCCCTGGTGAAGTCCTCGGCCCATTTCGTGGGAGCCACCGAACCCATCTAGAACCTCCTGAGAGGCAACCATGGGGAGGTTGAGGACCGGCCGACCGGCCCCAACCGTCCGCCGGACGACGGCAGCGCGGCGACCCACCGGCCGTCACCTCGACCATGGCCGAGGTCGAAAGCGAGCGACCCGGGCCTCGCCCCGGCGAGCCGGCCCCGGGCGCCGAGCCCGGTCGGTGGGTCGACCTGACCACATCTCCACCGTACGTCGGGCCCCGCCCACGCCCCCAAGATCGAGTTCGTCTCGGCCCCGGCGGGGGCATGTCGGGCGGCAGCCGGTTCGGCGGCGCCGGGGCGAGGGGGCTCAGGGAAGGGGCGTGGCCCCCCGGACCACGAACTGGTCGCGCTGCGGTCCGACCCCGATCAGGTTGATGGGGACGCCGCAGACCTCCTCCAGCCGCTCGACGTAGGCCCGGCAGTTGGGGGGCAGGTCCTCCCAGCTCCGGCAGTGACCGATCGGCTCCCGCCAGCCGGGCAGAGTCTCGTAGCAGGGCTGGCAGTGCTTCAGCCAGGAGATGTTGGCCATGGGGTGGTCATGGAACTGCCCCCGGAACTCGTAGCCGACGCAGATGCGCACCTCCGGCACCTCGTCGAGCACGTCCAGCTTGGTCAGCGCGACCGAGCTGGCGCCGTTGATCTTGACCGCGTAGCGGGCGACGGCGCCGTCGAACCAGCCCACCCGGCGCGGCCGCCCGGTCACGGTCCCGAACTCGCGCCCCCGCTCCCGGATGGCGTCGCCGACCTGGTCGGTCAGCTCGGTCGGGAAGGGCCCGTAGCCGACCCGGGTGGTGTAGGCCTTGCAGACGGCGATGGTGCGGTCGACCTTGGTCGGGGGGATGCCGGAGCCGGTGCAGGCGCCGCCGGCGGTGCAGTTGGAGCTGGTCACGTACGGGTAGGTGCCGAAGTCCAGGTCGAGCATGGTCGCCTGCGCCCCCTCGAGGAGCACGTTCGCGCCTCGGTCCAGCGCCTCCTGCACCAGCGGATAGGTGTCCTTGATCAAGGGGTCCAACACCCGCGCGTAGCCGAGGTACTCCTCGATCATGCGCTCGCAGTCGATGGGCTCCTCGCGATACAGGTCGCGCAGGATCGGGTTCTTCACCTGGCCGATCACGAAGCTCAGCTTCTTGCGCATGAAGACCTCCTTTTGGAGGTCCCCGATCCGAAAGCCGATGCGACGCACCTTGTCGGCGTAGGCGGGGCCGATGCCACGCCAGGTGGTGCCCAGGCGATCGTCGCCTCGCTGCGCCTCCTCGAGGCGGTCGAAGAGCGGGTGGTAGCTCATCACCATGTGGGCGCGCTCGCTGATCACGAGGTTGGACGGCTCGACTCCCCGCTCGCGCAGCTGCTCGATCTCGCGGATGAGCACGCGCGGGTCGACCACCACACCGTTCCCGATCACGCAGGTCACGTGCGGGTGCAGGATCCCGCTGGGGATGAGCTGGAACTTGAACTCGCCATAGTCGGTGACGACGGTGTGCCCGGCGTTGTTGCCGCCCTGGGTGCGGATGACCATGTCGGCCCGGGCGGCCAGGTAGTCGACGACCTTCCCCTTGCCCTCGTCGCCCCACTGCGCCCCGACGATGATGACGACCACGGCGAGGTATTAAATCAGGAACTCCGTGGCCACCACCGGCGCGACCTCGCCGTGGCCCGGTCGCGCCGGCGCCGGGGGCGGCCTCGGCGATCGGAGCCGGGAGGGAGCGGGACCCGGGCGGGAGGACGGCGATGGAGCGGCGTGGCCCCCGCCCACCGCCTCGCCGGCCGCCCGACGCAGCCCACCCCCGAGCGCCCCGGGGGTCGGCTATTGGGATCCGTTCGGCTCCGGCCGCCGACGCTCCAGGTTCTCGAAGCGGGTCAGCTCCTTGCGGAACATCAGCTCCACCGTCCCGGTGGGGCCGTTACGGTGCTTGGCCACGATCACCTCGGCGATCCCCGGCTTCTCCGACTTGTCCCGGTGGTAGTAGTCGTCGCGGTAGAGGAACATGACGATGTCCGCGTCCTGCTCGATGGAGCCGCTCTCGCGCAGGTCGCTCAGGATGGGCCGCTTGTCGGGGCGGGCCTCGGGGGCCCGGGAGAGCTGGGAGATGGCGATCACCGGGATGTGCAGCTCACGGGCGATCCCTTTCAGGGAGCGGGAGATGGCCGAGACCTCCTGGACCCGGTTGGCGTCGTCGCCCTGGTTGCGGCCGCGCATGAGCTGCAGGTAGTCGATCACGATCAGCTCGATTCCCTCACGGCTCCGTGCCTGACGGCTCTTGAGTCGGAGGGTGAGATCATCGAGCATCGGAGTGTCGTCGATGAAGATAGGGGCATCGCCCAGCGGTCCCAGGGCGCCGGCCAGCCGTTCGTACTCCACGTCGCTCAACAGTCCACGATGCAGCCGTTGAGCATCGATCCTGGCCTGCTCGCATAGCATCCGCTCCACCAGCTGCTCCTTGGACATCTCCAGGCTGAAGATGGCGACCGGCTTTTTGTGCTCGACCGCGAC
>DATGLL010000062.1:0-3942 GCA_035294145.1 Candidatus Dormiibacterota bacterium
TTGGTGGGGGCCCCGCCCGTAGGCTCAGTTGGAGCCTTCGTGAAGCGCAGAGCCGCGGTAAGACCCGGGCTTCTCGGGCACGCGGCAAGGAAGCGCGAAGCCCGCAAGGGCAACCCCGTGAGGGGTGCCGCGTGAGTGCTACTGCTTACTCAGCGGCAACGGCTGAGGCGAACGTTGTCCACGGAGGGCCAGGAGCCCATCCCGCCCCGGCCCCTCACGACCTCGGTCGTGTGGGACGAAGCCCGATGACCGGGGGATGGGTTCTGGCAGGTACCTGACCGCGTCAGCCTGCTGAACCCCAACCCTCGCCTCCGCCTCGCGAAGCCGATCATCGCAGCCCGCTTGGGGCGGTGGCCGTGCCGCCGAGGGCTCGGAGACGGCCTCCAGGTCGTGACGCCGGGGACGTGCCCTGCCGCTGGTGCCAGGCAGGGTCTTGCCCGTGCCCGCACGGTGGGGCGTGCGCGCCGACGCGCGGCCCAGGGCACCTCGACGCTGGCGGCCTGGGACGAGGCCATGGGGGAGAGGGGGTCGAGCGTCACGGGCATGGCCCGCGACCGGCGGCTTGCCCGCACCCTCGTCGACCGGGCCTCGGGGCAGGCGCGGCCGGGGTCGCCCGGCGAGGGCGGCGCCGGGCCGGGAGCTTGCTCGTGCCCTCTGAGTCGCAGCGGTCACCGAGGGCGGCCATCGTGGGGAGGTGGCGACGGTTGGGTGGGGGGACGGGGCCGGGATGGCGGCTCCGGAGCACGATGGGCCATTGGTCGTCTCCCCGCAGCCTCTTCGGAGGGGAACCGGAGCCTTGGGGGCCGCCACCTGGGGACGAGGCGGGGGGCGGAAGCCTTGCCCGTCATGGATCGGACCACCTGCCGGGGTGGGGGCGGCGATGAGGGCGGAGGGCCTTCTGGTCCTCCCCCACGGTCCTGATGCCCCTCCAGGGCCCCCCGGCCTGCCCGGCGCCATCCTCCCCCACCCCTCGGTGGGTGCGTCCGGGGGACGGTGAGGACCTCCCTGGCCACCACGAGGGCTCGGCCGCGGGTGAGCCTGGCATGGGCGCAAGGCCTCTGGGTAGGCGAGGTGGGGGCGCGTCCGGCTTGTCACGGGCACGGCCCGCTTCGTAATCGTGACGGTGGATGATCCGCTGCTGGCTTCGGGCCTCGCGAGCGGTGGCCTGCTCGCAGCGAGCGATGCCGATCGGGAGGATGTTGAACCTTTGGGGTCGTGGAGGCGAGCGGCGCTCGGGCCGAGGCGGCGGATGGGGCCGGTCGGGCCCAAGCATTAAGATGAGCCGGTCGTCGTCGGTCGCCGGTCATGGCCATGGCCAGCGTGGGAGCTGGTCACGGCCGTGTGGCGCGACGATGGGAGGTGCAGTGGTCGACGTCGTGCTGGATGTGGAGTCCCGGCGAGGTCGAGCGCCGGAGCGCCCGTCACAGAGGTCAACCGAACAAGCGCCCGGGGGACGATCGGGCGCCGGGTTGGGATGAAGACCCCACCGCTGATCGAGGGTCGCGCCCTTCCCTCCCCGCGGATGCGTCGGGAGCGGGACCGGCGCTTCCTGCTCTTCGTGGGCATGGTCCTGGCGGCGGTCTCGCTGAGCTTCAAGTCGGAGCTGGTAGGGTCAACGGAGGTCTGGGGCCTGGGGGTCGGCCTGCTCGTGTTGGCCGTGCCCGCCCTCATGGGGTACCTCCACACCGATGCCGGCATGCCCAGCTTGGAGCACTTCGTGCCCGTCACCCTGGGGACCCTGGCCGTGGCCGGCTTGTCCCTGCTGGTGCCCGAGTGGTGGAAGTACTCCCTGATCGCGCTCGCCTTCGGGGCTGGCTTCTGCTTCGCCGCGCAGCTCGACTACCAGCAGATGCACCGGCGTCAGCGGTCCAGCCACGCGGTGCTCCAGGAGATCATGCTCGCCCTGGCCCTGTCCTCGTCGTTCCTGGTCCTCCTGACCCTGGACCTGAGCCTGCCCATCCGGCTGGTCGGCGTCTTTGCCACCTCCCTGCTGGCCAGCTATCGCTCCTTCCGGGTGCTGGGCAGGCCCATGCCCGAGCGGCGAGCGCTTCTCCTCTCCGTCTTCGTCGCCCAGCTGCTGAGCTTCTTCTTCTGGGCCATGAGCGTCTACCTCTACTTCACCCAGGGGGTCTTCACGGTCCTGCTCTTCCTCCTCTGGTATGTGAACCGGGGCATCATCCGCCACACCGTGGAGGAGACGCTGAGCCGGAACGTGGTCATCGAGTACGGCCTGTTCGTGCTCCTGATCGCGTACCTCTTCTTTACCAGCCTGCAGCCACGCTGATCGCGTGGATACGATCGACTGCCCCCTCTGGAGGACATGGGCTGGCAGACTGTGCGCAGGATGATGGGTGAGGAAAGGGCCGGGGCGGCGGGGGGAGCAGCCGACCGTTGGGTGCGGGCGTTGCTGCTGCCGCTGACCATCCTGGCCTGGCTGGCGGTGATCCTGCTCGTGGGCTGGCTGCTGAGCCATGTCACCCATGCCATCCTGATCCTGATCCTCAGCGCCCTGATCGCCTTCGCCCTGACCCCCCTGGTGGATCTCCTCGCCCGGTTCCTGCCGCGGGCGCTGGCGGCCGCGCTGGCCTACGTGCTGGGGTTCGGCCTGGTGGGTGCCTTCCTGGCCTACGTGATCACGAGTGCCGCTGGCCAGGTGGCCAACCTGGCCCACAGCTTGCCTACCTACGCTCACCAGACCCAGGGCTTGGAGTCACAGATCGAGCGTCTGCTGGCGCCTTGGGGCGTGACCCGTGATCAGATCACGAGCACCGAGTCCCGGCTGGTGATGTACCTCCAGCAGACGGCCGGCAACGTGGCCGGTCAGACCTTCGCGCTGATCCAGGGCCTCCTCAACGCGGTCATCGACGCGGTCCTGATCCTGATCCTCAGCGTCTACTTGGTCGTCAACGGGCCCCGCCTGAACCGCTGGCTGCACGAGCAGGCGCCGACCGGCCAACGCCGCCGGGCGTCGATGTTGATCGCGATCGTCAACCAGGTGGTGGGCGGCTACGTCCGGGGGACGTTGGCCATGGCCTCCCTGGTCGGGGGGCTGGTGGGAGTGGGCATGGCTCTGCTCCACGTCCGGTACGCGCTCCTGCTCGGCCTCCTCGCCTTCTTCATGGAGTTCGTGCCCGTGCTGGGGGTGATCGTCTCGGGAGCGGTCTGCGTCCTGGTGGCGTTGTTCCAGGGCTGGGTCACCGCGGTGCTCGTGCTTGCCTACTTCGCGCTGGTGCACGTCATCGAGGGGGACCTGATCGGTCCCAAGGTCATGGGCCGGGCGGTGGGCATCCATCCCGCGGTCGCCCTCCTCGCCCTGGTTGCCGGCACCGAGCTGTTCGGGCTCTGGGGAGCGCTCTTCGGTGCCCCGATCGCAGGCCTGATCCAAGCGATCGTGACCGCCGTCTGGCGGGAGGTGCAGACGATCCGGGTCCTGGAAGGGATGGCCAGCCTTGAGGTCACCGGGATCCCCCAGGTGGGGGAGGGCGAGCGTGAGCGGCGACGACCGACGTTGCTGGGACGGTGGCTGCTCGGCTTCCTCCACCGCCTGCGTGGCTCGGACTGATCGATCGAAGGCAGCCCTGCCATCGGCGATCGAGGGGTGGGGGACCCCACGCCTCCCACCTCGGGTTGGAGGGCAAGGGGAGGCTGCCGCCGGCGGCCTCGGCCGAAGGCGCCTCGGCTCCCCTCGGTGGTCCCAAGTGGCCCCAGGGAACGTCGATCCGGAGTGAGGTGGGGGCCTCGACCCCGGTCGGGCGCTCGAGCCCTACCCACCCGATCGGGGGTTGACAACAGCTGACGTGCCCATACACTACAATCCACTTCCATGAACTTGAAGCAGTGGGCGCGCGAGCAAGGCATCCACCCCGTGACCGCCTACCGCTGGTTCCAGTCGGGCAAGCTCCCCGTCCCGGCCCGGCGAGTTGGTCACCTGATCTTGGTGGA
>DATGLL010000063.1:0-9136 GCA_035294145.1 Candidatus Dormiibacterota bacterium
CGGTCGTAGATCAGGGTGTCCCCCTTGAGCAGGGTGGCGTCGAGCCCGGTCACCGGCGGCAGGCTGCGCAGGAAGGAGATGGCATAGGCGTTGATGCCGATGCCACCCACGATCAGGAGCAGGAGCAGGACCGCCCCCACCCGGAGCAGCACCTTGCGCGTCCGCTGCCTGGTTCGGGGAGACCAACCCGCGTGGAGACGGGCCCGCGATCGACGTCCCATCGGGGTCGTGATCCGGGGCGGGGTCACCGGCCGATTGGCGGAGTCTCCAGGGGTACCGCCACCTCCTGCCCCTTTCTAACGAGGTCCAAGGGGCCAAGGGTACGCCCCCGCCCCTCAGGCCCGGGAGCGTGCCCTGGCCGGGCAAGGGACATCGGCCGTCCGGGTGACGGCCTTCCAGCCAGCCGGCTCAGGAAGCGGGGGCAGTCGTGGTCAGGTTGACCACGGCGACCACCCCATCCACGTCGTGCACACGCTCGGCTGCCTCATCGACGGCGGCAGGGTCCGAGACGGCCCCCTTGAGGTACACCGTCCGCCCCTCCACGGACACCTCGAGCCCCTCCGGCACCGCGCCTCGCGCCGCGATGGCGCCCCGCACGCGCTCTTCAAGGTCGACATCGGCCTGGGCTCGGCCTCCCGCCAACACGGCATAGCGCTCGCGCGCTCGCACCCGCAGCCCATCCAGCTGCTGCCGCAGCTTCTCTCGCTGCTCGCGGTCGGCGAGCACACGGGCGACCCCCGCGCCCACCATCCCGGCCAGCACCATCCCGGCCGCCCCCCAGGCCAGGAACGGGATGCGTCGCCGAGGGCGGGGACGCACCCGCAGCTCCAGGCCGCGGGGTAGACGCATGCGCTGCCCCAGGTTGGACTGGACGGTGTCGGCAACGCGCGCACCACGCTTCCGCACGGCTTCGAAGTCGATGCGTTCCAACCGCCTTACGGCCTCGTTCCTGGCCTGCTCGAGGGAGCGCACCAACTCATCCGCTGCTCTCTCACCCCGCTTGCGTGCGTTCCTCATGAGGCTAGGCTAGCAATCCCCCGGCCAGGGCTCCAGCCAGGAACAGGAGGACCGCCGTCACCCTCCCTCGGCCGCCGGACGCACATGGATCTCCTCGGGGTCGACCAACCGCTCCTGGCGGGTGCCGGGGAAGTGAACCCGAACCCCGGGCCGGCCGGGCGCCCCCGGCTCCCAGCCAGCCGCGTACAGCTCCGCCGCCTCGCCCAGATCCTGGGCCTGCAGGATGCGCCGTCCGTTGGTGAAGGCCACCGACTGCCGGCGGGCGCCGGGGAACCCAAGGCGGACCTCACCTCCCGTCCTCAGGTGGTAACGGTAGTCATCAAAGGAGCCTCCCTCCACGTCGGCCAGCAACTGGGTGAAGGTGGGGAAGCGTCCCGAGCGCATCGCCTCCCGGAGCTCAGCGCGCTGGGAACGCTGCGCCAGGCGCTGACGCCGGCGCCGCTCGGTCTGGAGCACGTCCCGCTCTGCGCGCAGCTCGGCGAGCTGCCCCTCCAGAGGACGCATCCGCGCGACCACCTCGGCAATCTGCGCCTCCAGCTCTTCGTCGGAGAGCCCGCTCAAGTCCTCGGCCATCGGCTTTTCCTCATCTCTCACCATAGCGACGCTGGCCACCCAGCTCCCGAGGGTCGCCGATCGAGGGTTTATCAATGCCAACGTTGACAAACCGGTACAATTCGGCACGTGATGGACCGGAAGGCCAACGTCCTGGCGTTGCTCAAGGCCAGGGGCTCCGCCGGCCTGGCCGAGATCGCCCGGCACCTCGGGCTGAGCAAGCAGGGGGCGCTGCGCCACCTGGAGGCGCTACAGGCCAGGGGCCTGGTCGAGGTCACGACCGAGGATCACCACCGCCCTGGCCGGCCGGGCCACGTCTACCGGCTGACGGCAGCGGCGAGGGACCACTTCCCGAACCGCCACCGCGAGCTCGCGGCGGAGCTTGTCACCTTCATGAACGAGGAGGAGCAAGAGCGGTTCTTCGCCATGCGAGCGCGCCGGTTGGAGGCCGAGTACGCGGCCAGGCTGACGGGGCTCGGCTTCCGGGAACGCGCGCGCGAGCTGGCCCGGCTGACCACCGAGCAGGGGCACATGACCGAGCTGGTGGAGCAGGCCGACGGGAGCCTTCAGCTCCGGCACTGTAACTGCCCCATCCACGACGTCGCGGTCCGCTCCAGCCATCCCTGCCGGCACGAGCAGGAGATCTACCAGCGACTCCTCGGCGGGACCGTGGCCCGCGCCACCTGGCTAGCGGCAGGGGACACCTGCTGCACCTACGAGATCACTGCTGAGAGGAAGGAATTTGGCTGATTTCGAGATCCGGAACCTGCACGTCAGCGTCGAGGGGCGAGAGATCCTGAAGGGGGTCTCCCTCGCCTTGAACAAGGGCGAGGTGCACGCCGTGATGGGTCCCAACGGCTCGGGCAAGAGCACGCTCTCCTGCGCGCTCATGGGCCATCCCAGCTATGAGGTGACGGCCGGGGAGGTGTGGTTCAAGGGCCACAACCTGGTCGAGCTCGAGCCAGACCAGCGGGCCCGGCTGGGAGTCTACCTGGCCTTCCAGTACCCGACCGTGGTCCCGGGTGTGACCATGGCCAACTTCCTGCGCACGGCCCTCAACGCCAAACGCGGGTACGACGGCAAGGACAAGTCGCGGGCGATCACGCCCAGGGAGTTCCGGGCGCTGCTCAAGGAACCCATGCAGACGCTCCGGATGGACGATAGCTTCCTCTCGCGATACGTCAACGACGGGTTCTCAGGCGGCGAGAAGAAACGAGCCGAGATCCTCCAGATGGCCGCCCTCAGCCCTGAGATCGCGATCCTCGACGAGACCGACTCAGGGTTGGACATCGACTCGATCCGATACGTCAGCGAGGCCATCAACGGGATGCGCGGGTCGAACCTCGGCATCCTGATCATCACCCACTACAGCCGCATCCTGCAGTTCATCAAACCGGACTACGTGCACGTCCTGGTCAACGGCCAGATCGTCCGCTCTGGCGGCCCTGAGGTCGCCGAGGAGTTGGAGCGGACCGGCTACGCAGAATGGGCCGAGGAGCCCGCCACCGCAGGACAGCCTGAGGAGGAGGTCGAGTAAGCATGGCAGTCGTCCCGCAGATCAACGTGGGCGAGGACTACCGGGAGAAGTACGGCTTCTTCGATCCCGAGAAGTACGTCTTCAAGGCCAAGCGTGGGCTCAGCGAGGAGGTCGTCAAGGAGATCTCCTGGATGAAGAACGAGCCCGACTGGATGACCACCTTCCGGCTGCGCTCCCTGCAGACCTTCCTCAGGAAGCCGATGCCGACCTGGGGCGCCGACCTTTCCCGGATCGACTTCGACAACATCTACTACTACGTCAAGGCCACGGAGAGCCAGGGCCGATCCTGGGACGAGGTGCCCGATGACATCAAGCGAACCTTCGACCGGCTGGGGGTGCCCGAGGCGGAGCGGAAGTTCCTGGCCGGGGTGGCCGCCCAGTACGAGTCGGAGGTCGTCTACCACTCCTTGCACCAGGAGCTCGAGAAGAAAGGCGTCATCTTCCTGGACACCGACACGGCGCTTCGGGAGCACCCCGACCTCTTCAAGGAGTACTTCGGGACCGTCGTCCCGCCCGGAGACAACAAGTTCGCGGCGTTGAACAGCGCGGTCTGGTCGGGTGGCTCGTTCATCTACGTTCCCCCTGGCGTCCGCGTCGACATTCCGCTCCAGGCCTATTTCCGCATCAACGCGGAGAACATGGGTCAGTTCGAGCGCACCCTGATCATCTGCGACGAGGGCTCCTTCGTCCACTACATCGAGGGCTGCACGGCCCCCATCTACACCACCGACTCGCTCCACTCGGCAGTGGTCGAGATCATCGTCAAGCGTGGAGCCCGCTGCCGCTACACCACCATCCAGAACTGGTCGACCAACGTCTACAACCTGGTCACCAAGCGGGCCATGGCCTTCGAGGGCGCGACCATGGAGTGGGTGGACGGCAACCTGGGCTCCCAGGTGACCATGAAGTATCCCTCGGTCTACCTCATGGAGCCCGGGGCCAAGGGCGACGTGCTCAGCATCGCCTTCGCCGGTCGTGGGCAGCACCAAGACGCGGGCGGGAAGATGGTCCACGTCGCCCCCTCGACAACCTCGACCATCACCTCGAAGTCAATCTCCAAGGCAGGCGGCCGGACCTCGTACCGGGGCTTGGTCAAGGTACACCCAGGCTGCCACGACGTGAAGTCGTTCGTGAAGTGCGACGCCCTGCTCCTCGACGACGAGTCGATCAGCGACACCTACCCCTACATCGAGTGCGACGAGCCCAGGGTCAACATCGGCCATGAGGCGACCGTGAGCAAGGTGTCGGACGAGCAGCTCTTCTACCTGATGAGCCGCGGGATCTCCCGGGTCGAGGCGGAGACGATGATCGTCAACGGCTTCATCGAGCCCTTCACCAAGGAGCTGCCGCTCGAGTACGCAGTGGAGCTCAACCGGCTCATCCAGCTGGAGATGGAGGGATCGGTCGGCTGATGGCATTCGTGAGCCATGCGGTGGAGGAGCTCGGCCACCTCCACGACGAGCCGGATTGGCTGCGCGCCCGTCGGCGGGAGGCGTTCGAACTCTACGAGCGGCTCCCGCTCCCCTCCCGGTCCGAGGAGGAGTGGCGCCGGACCGATCTCAAAGGCCTGGATCTGGCCATCTTCGAGCCCTTCGAGCCAGCCGATGGCCGCGCGCCCTCGGACTCGATCGAGGACACGGTCGGCATCCTGCGCCAGCAGGGGTCCGAGCTGGGCCGCGTCGAGCTGAGACCGGAGGCGGCCGCGCACGGGGTGCTCTTCATGCCCCTGTCGCAGGCAGCCCGAGAGCACCCCGACCTGGTGCGACGCTACCTGTTCACCGAGGTCGCGCCCGGCCGTGACAAGTTTGCAGCGCTCCATGCGGCCCTCTTCAGCGGCGGCACCTTTCTCTACGTTCCCGATGGGGTGCACCTCGAACGGCCGCTGGTATCGCAGTTCTGGTCCTCGCAGGGTGGAGCGGCCGTGCTCCCCCACACCTTGATCATCGCAGGGAAAGGGAGCTCGTTCAGCTACGTGGACGAGCTCCTATCGCCGGACCTGGAGCAACCGGCCCTGACCAGCGGCTCGATGGAACTCTTCGCCGAGGAAGGGGCAAGCGTTGGCTACGTGTCGCTGCAGCGTTGGGGGAGACACGCCTGGCAGTTCGCCAACCAACGTGCCCGCCTCGAGCGGGAGGCCCGCGTCCGCCTCGTCCATGTCGGCCTCGGCGGTCGGTTCAGCAAGAATCGGATCGAGGCGATCCTGCGGGGGCCGGGCGCCAATGCTGAGCTGAAGGCCCTCTTCTTCGCCTCCGGCGAGCAGTTCTTTGACTTCCACACCCTCCAGTCTCACGTCGTCGGGAACACCACCTCGGACCTGCTGTTCAAGGGCGCCCTGACCGACCACGCCCGGAGCGTCTACGCCGGCTTGATCCGGATCGAGCCCCACGCCGCCCGCTCGGATGCCTACCAGGCCAACCGCAACCTGTTGCTCTCGGACCAGGCCCGGGCCCACTCGATCCCCATGCTGGAGATCCTGAACAACGACGTCCGCTGCACCCATGGGGCGACCGTGGCCCCGGTGGACCCCGAGCACCTCTTCTACCTCCAAAGCCGTGGCATCCCCGCCCCGGTCGCCAGACGCATGCTCGTGCGTGGCTTCCTGGACGAGATCTTGGACCGCATCCCGGTGCAACAGGTGCGGGATCTGGTGGAGCAAGAGCTGGAGGCTCGGATCGGATAGATGGGAAGGCATCGGGTCGCCAAGGTCGGAGACGTGGAGATCGGCACCATGCGCAAGGTCTCGGTGGATGGCGAGGACCTCTGTCTGGCGCACGCGGAGGACGGAGCCTTCTACGCCATCTCCGATCTCTGCACCCACGAGGAGTACTCGTTGAGCGAAGGCGAGCTCTGGGGGTTGGAGGTGGAGTGCCCGGCTCACGGCTCGCGGTTCGATCTGCGGACCGGCCAGGTGACCGGTCTCCCGGCGGTGACCCCCGCCCGGGTCTACAAGGTCAGCGTGGAGGGGGACGATGTCTACGTCGAGGTCTAGTCAGGCTCCCCCCGTGCTGGACGTGGAGGCGGTCCGCAAGGACTTCCCCATCTTCGAGACCGGCGTGGCGTATCTCGACAGCGCCAACACCGCGCAGCGCCCACGTCAGGTCGTCCAGGCGGTCGAGGAGTACTTCACCACCTACAACGCCAACATCCTGCGGGCGGCGTACGCCCTCTCGGAGACCGCGACCGCTCGTTTCGAGGCCGCCCGTGAGAAGGTGCGGGCCTTCCTCAACGCGACCTCAAGCCGGGAGGTCGTGTTCACCCGAGGCACCACCGAGGGCATCAACTTGGTCGCCTACGCCTGGGGGCGACAGTACGTGCAGCCCGGTGACCTGCTCGTCTGTACGGTGATGGAGCACCACTCCAACCTGGTCCCATGGCAGATCCTGGCCGCGGAGCGGGGGGCACGGCTGGAGTTCGTGGACATCGACGACCAGGGTCGGCTGCGCCAGGACCAGTTCCAGCGGTTGCTGGAGCAAGGCCCCCGGCTGGTGGCCTTCACCCAGGTCTCCAACACCTTGGGCACCATCACCCCATACCGGGAGATGACGGCAGCGGCCAAGGCCGCCGGCGCCACCGTCCTCATCGACGGGGCCCAGGGCGCCCCCCACCTGGGATTCGACGTCCAGGAGGTGGGGTGCGACTTCTACGCCTTCTCCGGTCACAAGCTGTGCGGGCCGACCGGGATTGGCGTCCTCTGGGGCCGGCGAGAGCTGCTGGAGTCGATGCCCCCCTTCCTGTCCGGCGGCGAGATGATCAAGGCCGTCTTTTTGGACCACACCGACTACGCCGACCTGCCTCACAAGTTCGAGGCAGGAACCCAGGCCATCGCTGAGGCGATCGGCCTCGGGGCGGCCATCGACTACCTCAATGGCATCGGCTTCGAGGCCATCCGCGCCCATGAGGCCGAGATCACGGGGTATGCCTACGAGGCCCTGAGCGAGATCGAGGGGCTTCGCATCTTCGGCCCCCCTCCCGGGCCCGACCGCCTTGGGGTCCTCTCCTTCGACCTCGAGGGCGTCCACCCCCACGACGTCGCCACCATCCTCGATCGCCACGGCGTGTGCGTGCGCTCGGGTCACAATTGCACCATGCCCCTGCTCCAACGGCTGGACGTGCCCGCCACCACCCGGGCCTCCTCGTACCTCTACACAACTCGGGATGAAATCGACCGTCTGGTGGCGGCGTTGCACGAGGTGAAGAGGATCTTCGCGCGGTGAGCACGATGGCCGACGACCAGTTCTACCGGGAGTACATCCTCGACCACTACCGGAATCCCCGGAACTTCGGGCGTCTAGAGAAGCCCGACATCTCCCACGAGGAGTACAACCCCCTCTGCGGGGACCTGGTGGGCATGGATTTCCGGATCGAGGATGGCGTCATCGCCGATGTGCGGTTCCACGGTCGAGGTTGCGCGATCTCCCAGGCGTCGGCCTCCCTGATGACAGAGCGGCTCAAGGGCATGCCCCTTGAGGAGGCACGCAAGATCTCCAAGGAGGACGTGCTGGAGGAGCTCGGCATCGAGATCTCGCCGGCTCGGCTCAAGTGTGCGCTGCTCTCGCTCAAGGTCCTGAAGGTGGGAGCCTACGGGCTCGCCAACGTCGACGAGGAGGAGTTCGAGTAGGGTGAGCCAGCAACAAGACACGGCCTTCCGTGACCTTCCGCTTGAGGAGATCCGACCGCTGATCGAGGGCGGTGAGTACGAGGTGGTCGACGTCCGCGAGGGATGGGAGCGGGAGCGAGGCCACATCCCCGGCTCCCGGCACGTGGTCCTCAGCTCCATCCTGGCCAACCCCAGCGCCCATCGTTTCAGGGACAAGACCATCTTCGTCTGCGAGGTGGGCGAGCGCTCGGCGGTAGCAGCAGAGATGGCGGTCGCCCTCGGGGTCAAGGATGTGGTCAACTTCCGCGGTGGCCACAAGGCCTGGCGTGAGGCCGGCCTGCCCTTGGAGAAGGGACGATGAGCGAGGAGGCGACGACGGTCCGAGAGGAGGACGTCTACGAGGCCCTGCGTGAGGTCTACGACCCTGAGATCCCGGTCAACATCGTCGACCTGGGCCTGGTCTACGAGGTGAACCTCCAGCCCAAGCGAGTCGACGTCAAGATGACCCTGACCGCGATCGGATGCCCAATGGCGCCCGAGGTGATGGAGGACGTCCGCGACCGGCTCCTGGCCATCCCCGGCGTCGAGGAGGCCGGGGTGGAGCTGGTCTACGACCCGCCCTGGACCCCGGAGCGGATGAGCGAGGACGCTCGCTGGGAGCTGGGCCTGGTCTGAGGCCGGGGCCGAGGGCGAGCGGCCCCTCGGCCCGGGTCGTCGATGGCGGATCGGGGCAGGGTTCAAGCTTCCGCTCGGTCACCCGGCGAGCGCCGTGCAGGCGATGCTCGCCGGCCTCGCCTATCTGGAGCCGCCAGCGTCACCGTCCGGATCTCCGCCCTCGATCTCCATCAGCTCGGTTCCGTCCCCTTCCCAGCGCACCGCGGGGATGCGATCCCCCTCCCCGCCGGGATACCGACGCACCTGCCGATGACGGGAACGACGCGATCCCCCACCAGGGCCAGGCCACGGTCGACGTCGCCATCGGGAGCGGGCCACCGTCCCCTCGGAGCTGTGGTTGGGCCCGAAGCCGGCCGGTCGGGGCGGGCCCGGTAGCCGCCGTGCTCCCGGCGGCAGATCTCGCTCATGCCGGCCTGGGGTGGCGTCAGCCCTTGGCCTCGTGGGGGGCCAGAGCCTGGGAGAGCTCCCGGCGGCTCCAGCCCACGGCCAGGCGGCGGGCCTTCGGGGATGAGATCCCGGGCCCCTGGCCAGGATCTCGCCCACCACCCGAGCTCGCGACCAGCCCGACGGGAGCTCCTCCGGCAATCGACCGCTCCCGCCGGACCGTTGCCATGGGACCGTTGCCGCCGAGTACGCAGTAGCACTCACGCGGCACCCCTCACGGGGTTGCCCTTGCGGGCTTCGCGCTTCCCCGCCGCGTGCCCGAGAAGCCCGGGTCTTACCGCGGCTCTGCGCTTCACGAAGGCTCCAACTGAGCC
>DATGLL010000064.1:0-22602 GCA_035294145.1 Candidatus Dormiibacterota bacterium
CCCTCGATCAGGGCCTGATCTCGCTGGCCGCCTGGCCGATCCAGCTCCGCCTCACCCGGCATCGGGGGAGGGGCGTGGCCGGACACGCTCTCGAGCCTGGCCGTCGCCCTCGTCCTCCTTGGCTCTCTCGCCATCGCCTCCTGGGGAGCGAAGGCGGCCTGGGTCCTCTGGGGCGTGGTCGGGAGCCGGGGTCGGCGGTGCTCCGGCACCTCCCCCGCCGGCTGCCGAGGCCGAGCCATCCGGCGGGGTGACCCGAGCGCTCGGGAGCGGCAGCCGCTCCCCTTCGTCCTATGCTGCTGAGCAGGTGTGCGGATGAACCGAGGGATCGCCCCGGTCACGGACGGGAACCAGACGCTCGAGCCATGGGACGACATCCGGCTGGCGGCAACGCTGCGGAGCGGGTGGCGACGCGCCCAGGCGGCCATGACCCGGGCCCTGGCCGAGCACGGCTTGAGCAACCTCGAGTACCACGTCCTGCTCGTGGTCAGCGCCGCCGGGCAGGCCGGGATCCGCCAGGTCGACTTGGCCCAGGAGGTCAACGCCCCCGAAGCCCGGGTCTCGCTCCTGGCCCACCACCTGACCCAGCGCGGCCTGATCGCGGCGGGGCGCTCCGAGCCCGACCGGCGCTACGTGCGCCTGCGGTCGACCCCCGAGGGGGAGCACGTGCTGCGCTCGGCCATGCGCTGCCAGCGGGACGGGCTCGCAGCGCTCATCCGCCAGTTCCCGGAGGATGCGGTGGTGCGCCTGGTCGAGTACCTGATGCGCCGCTACCTGGGGCTCGACTTCACCGTCCAGCGAGCCAGCCCCGGCCGCTAGCGCTCACCCTGCCCAGCCGCCGCGAGCGAGGGGTCGGCCAAGGCCGCCGCCAGCACCGCGGCCGCGCGGCGGGCGCAGCGGGGCCCCTCCCGGGCGAGCCAGGGCAGCTGGCGGAGCGCGGAGGGACGGGCAACGAGCCCCCAGCCTCCTCGCCAGGCCGGATCCAGCTCTCGACCCGGGCCGTCCAGGACCACCCGGACCGCAGCCACCCGCTGGGCGCGCACCAAGCCGGTCTCCATGTCGACGGCCACGTAGCCGTGGTCGGCCCAGCGGTGTCGCTCCTCGCCCACCACGACGTGGTCGGCGGTGAGCAGGGGCCCTCGTTCCAGCGCCAAGCCCAGACGGCCGGCGGCGGCCGCCAGGGCGGCGACCAGCTCCGGGTCGCAGGGCAGGACCGAGCCGTCGGGGCGTCCCACCCGCTCGGGGACCAGGACGGTGCCGGCGGGCAGGGGCTGCAGGGCACCGGCCACCCCGCAGGTCACGACCGTGCCTCCCCAGGGCCAGGGAGGCCTCCCCCCGGGGCCGGAGCCCGAGGGACCATGAGCGCGGACCCGGCTCAGGCCGACGCCGGCCTCGAGCACCTCCACCGCCCCGCCCAGCTCGCGCCGCGCCGCCCGTGCCTCGACCCGGGTGGCAGCGAGCACGGTGAGGCCGAGGCCACGATCACCCGGCCGAGCCACGATCCCGGTACCAGCGCACCGCTCGGAGGGCGGCCTCCTCGATCCCCCCCGCCCGCCAGCCCAGCTCCCGTGCCGCCCGCTCCGAGCTTACGTGCATCACGTGGCGGGACATGCGCACGCCCTCCAGCGGGACCCGGGGGACCCCGCCCAGCCAACGGCAGCGTGCCTCGTCGGCCAGGGCGGCGACCAGCGCCACCGGGTAGGGGACGTGCCAGCGAGGCAGAGGACGGCCCGAGGCCCGCGCCAGCAGCTCCCACACCTGATCCAGGGTTAGGTTCACGCCCCCCAGCAGGTACCGTTCGCCGGGGCGACCGCGCTCCAGGGCGAGGACGTGCCCCCGAGCCACATCCTCGACCGGCACCAGGTTCATCCCCCCGACCCGTGACCCCGGCCCCCTCGGCGGACGCAGGCGCATCCTGCCGCGGACGAAGTCCAGCACCAGCCGCCCGGTCGGGGTCGGCTTCCAGTCGCCGGGCCCGATCGGCGCCGTCGGCAACACTGTGCACACCGGCAGCTGGGCGGAGAGGGCGACGCGCTCCTGCTCCACCTTGGAGGCATGGTAGGCGGAGGCGTCACCATCCACCGGCCAATCCTCCTCGGTCGCCGGCCTCCCGGCCCGGGCCTCGCCGACCGCGGCCGAGCTGGAGGTGACCACCGCCCGCTCCACCCCGGCCAGCCGGGCGGCCTCCAGCAGGCCAGCGGTGCCGAGGACGTTCACCCGCCGCATGGCCGCCCGGTCGCCGGGGGTGAACGAGTACCGAGCGGCGACGTGGATCAGGGAGCGGCAGCCGCGCAATGGCTCGACCAGCTGGCCCGGCCGCTCGAGATCCCCCTCCACCACCTCGCATCCCCGGAGGTTCGCGGCCGCGACCGGGGGCAGGCCGGCCGAGCGCCGCACCAGCGCCCGCACCTGGTAGCCCGCCTCCAGCAAGGCACGGGCGACGTGCCCGCCGACGAAGCCGGTGGCGCCCGTGAGGAAGACCCGCTCGGCCACGTCGCTCAGCTCGAGATGGCGGCCCGGAGCGACTCCCTGAGCGAGCGGGTTGTGGCCACCACCGCAGTCGGCTCGTAGCCGCAGTGGGCCATGCAGTTCTCACAGCTGGGGTGCCGGCCCCGCCCATACTGAGACCAGTCGGTCTCCTCGATCAGCTCGCGGTAGGTGCGGGCGTAGGGTGCATCGGACATCAGGTAGCAGGGGCGCTGCCAGCCCAGCACCGAGTAGGAGGGGATGCCCCAGGGCGTGCACTCGAAGTCGACCTTGCCCTCCAGGAAATCGAGGTAGAGGGGGGAGTGGTTGAGCCGCCACCGCCGACGCTTGCCGCCGGCGAACACCTCCCGGAAGATGGCCCGGGTGCGCTCCACGCCCAGGAAGTGCTCCTGGTCGGGCGCCTTCTCGTAGGCGTAGCCGGGCGAGATCTGCATCATGTCGACCTTCAGCTCGTCATTCAGGTAGTCGAGCACGGCCCGGATCTCACCCGGCCCATCTGGCTCGAAGAAGGTGGAGTTGGTGAAGACCTTGAAGCCCCGCCGCTTCGCCTCCCGGATCGCATCCACCGCCCGCTCGAAGACCCCTTCCCGGCAGACGACCTGGTCGTGACGGGCGCGGAGGCCGTCGAGGTGGACCATCCAGGCGAAGTAGGGGGAGGGCTCGAAGAGGTCCAGCTTGCGGCGCATCAAGAGGCCGTTGGTGCAGAGGTAGACGAACTTCTTGCGCCGGACCAGCTCCCTGGTGATCAGGTGGATCTCGCGGTGGACCAGCGGCTCGCCCCCGGCGATCGACACCACCGGGGCCCCGCATTCCTCCACCGCCTGGACACACTCCTCGACCGTGAGGCGACGGGCGAGGATGTCGTCCGGGTGCTGGATCTTGCCGCAGCCGGCGCAGGCCAGGTTGCACTGGTAGAGCGGTTCCAGCTCCAGGACCAAGGGGAACTTGTCGATCCCCTTCAGGCGTTGCCTCAGGATGTAGAGGCCGATCGTCAGCTTCTGCCTCAGCGGTATGCCCATCGGCTCACCTCCGACCCTCGTCCCCGGCCAACGCCATGGTGGGAAAGACGTGCCGGTAGAGGTGGTAGTTGATGTAGAAGTCCCGCGGAAAGCCGGTGCCCGTGAACTCGGGCTCCTCCCAGGTGCCTCCGCGCTGGCGCTCACGCAGGAAGTCGAGACCGGCGCGGCAGGCCGGGTGCGCCCCGAGCCCGGCCGCCTGGAGCGCGAGCACCGCCCATGCGGTCTGCGAGGGTGTGCTCCGACCGACGCCGGCGAAGGACTCGTCCACGTAGGAGTGGCACGTCTCACCCCACCCTCCGTCCGGGTTGTGCACCCTCAGCAGCCAGTCGACGGCGCGCTCGACCATGTCGCCGCCGGCGCCCAGGGCGGTCAGCGCCGAGACCACGCACCAGGTGCCGTAGAGGTGGTTGACCCCCCAGCGCCCGTACCAGGATCCCCAGGGCCGCTGCTCGCCGCGCAGGTAGGCCAGGCCCCCGGCCACGGCGGGATCCCGCTCGTCGTGGCCGAGCCGGGCCAGCATCTCCAGGACGTGGGCGGTCACGTCCTCGCTAGGCGGATCGAGCATGGCCCCGAAGTCCGCGAAGGGGAGGCGGTAGACGTAGCGCCGGGTGTTGTCACGGTCGAAGGCAGCCCAGGCGCCGTTGCGGGAGCGCATGGCCAGCACCCAGCGGCGGGCCCGCTCGATGGCGGCGTCCGCGACCCCCTCCGGGGCCGCGGCCAGGAGGGCAAGGACCACCAGCGCGGTGTCGTCGACGTCGGGGTAGGTGTCGTTCTCGAACTCGAACGCCCAGCCCCCACAGGCCACGCCCGGGCAGCGGACCTGCCAGTCGCCCCCGCTCGAGATCTGCTCGCCGAGCAGCCAGTCCACGGCCCGACGAAGACGTGGATCCTCCCGGGGCAGCCCGGCGCGCCGCAGGGCCAGGACGGCCCAGGCGGTGTCCCAGACCGGGGACATGCAGGCCTGGAAGCGCCACCCCTGCTCGTCCTCGAGCGAGAAGCCATCCAGACCCTCGATCCCACGCCGCATCACCGGGTGGTCCAGCTCCATCCCCTCCAGGTGGAGCGCGATCAGGGAGTAGACCCATGGCGGCTGGATGCCGCCCCAGCAGCCGTCCGCCTCCTGCCGCTCGACGATCCAGTCCACCAGCCTCCGCCGGGCACGGGCGCGGCCCGGCTGCGCCGGCAGCCGCTCGTAGAGCTTCTGGAGCTGGTCCAGCCACCAGAAGAGGCCCCGGCCGGGCACCCGCCCCAGGAGGGGCTCGGTGCCGGGCACGACCAGCTCGTGCAGCTCGACCCCCAGGGGCCGGACCGGTCGTCGCGAGATGACGATCAGGAGCGGGGCGATGGTGCCCCGGGCCCAGGAGGCGAAGTCGTAGAGGTTGAAGGGGAGCCAGGAGGGGAACCAGACCAGCTCGGGGGGCATGCTGGGGATCCCGCGCCAGGGGTACTGGCCGAACAGCGCCAGCCAGATCTTGGTGAAGACCCGGGCCCGAGCCACGCCGCCCAGGCGTCGGATCACGCCCAGCGCCCGCCGCATCCGATCCGCCTCCGGGTCCAGCCCCAGGACCTTGAGGGCCACGTAGGCCTCGATGGTGGTGCTCAGGTCCGCCGGCCCCCCGTGGTAGAGCGCCCAGGAGCCGTCCGCGCGCTGGCCCCGCAGGAGGTGCTCGATCGCCCCCGCTCGGATGCGGTCCAGGGGAAGGCCCAGGAAGCGCAGCAAGAGCACGTGCTCGGCGGTCATGGTGACGTTGGTCTCCAGCTCGCCGACCCACCAGCCCTCCGGTGACTGCCGGGCCAGCAGCCACTCGACCGCCTCGCTCAGGGACCGGTCGGCGACCGGTCGCCCTGGCCGGAGCCCGAACTCTGCCTTAGCCAACCGCGATCCCTCCTTGGCGGCCCTCCGGCCGACCGAGCGCCGGCACCGGGGACCCCAGCCCCCGGCCCCGGGACGGGGTCGCGCCCGCCGTCCCCTCCCACCGGGCCCGCAACCACCTGGCCGCGGCCCGGCCGCTGCGCACGGCCGACTCCATGGTGTCGGGCCAGCCAGTGGCCGTCCATGAGCCGGCCAGGGCCAGGTTGGGAACCCGGGTGGCGGGCCCCGGACGGCGCACGCCGGGGGCCGGCACGTAGGTCGCCTCAGGGCTGCGGGTGGCGGCGCCGCGTCGCAGCCGGGCCCCGCCCAACCCTGGCAGCCGCCCGGCCACCACCTCCCAGCAGCCTCGGACCAGCTCCGCCTCCGGCCGGTGCACCAGCGCCCCGGCGTTGCTCAGGCTGCAACACAGGTAGCCGGGCGCCTTCTCGAACACCCACTGCACGGGCGCGTCCAGGAGGGCCGCGAACCCGAAGCCCAGCCAGCCCGCGTCGTGCCAGAGGTGGACGTCCACGATCGGGCGGCTGACGAAGCCACGCACGGCCTCCAGCCCGAACCGCTCCGGCTCCCCGAGCACCCGGGCCAGACGGGTGGGGGGCAGGGCCAGGACCAGGGCGTCACAGGCCAGCGGGCCCTCGGTGGTACGGACCGCCCTCACCTCGCCGTCCCCTCCCAGCTCCAGGCCGGTGACCGGGATCCGCGTCCGCACCTGGTCGAGGCGAGCGGCGGCCGCCTCGGCCAGCCGCGCCAGGGGCACGGTCAGCCAGCCGAAGCGGGCCGCCCCGGCCTCGGCGGTGAAGGCCGTGGTGACCACGAAGGCGGCCTCGGCGGCCGAGATCTCCTCCAGGGGGGCGTTGAGGGCGGGGACGAAGAAGGGCTCCCAGAAGGCCCGACGGCTGGCCGGCGACTGGCGGCGGCGGTCGAGCCAGGCCGACAACGGCTCGCGCTCCATCCCCACGGCCCGCTCCAGGGCGAGCAGGGCCCGGGCCACCCGGAGCCGGTCCCTCCAGCCCAGCTCCCCGTACCTGGCCAGGGCCACGGCCAGGTGCCAGGGCGCCGGGAGCGGCGCCGCCCGAAGTCGAGCCGGGGGCCGCCCCGGGGGCAGGACCAGGGCGTCGAACCGATCCTGGAGGTGGAGACGGTCGCCCAGCCCCAACCGACGGACCAGGTCGATGAACTCGGTGCAGCAGGCCAGGAAGACGTGCTGACCGTTGTCGACCTCCTCCCCCTCCACCACGAAGGAGGTGGTCCGCCCGCCCAGCAGCCGGCCCCGCTCCAGCAGCTCGACCCTTGCCCCGGCCGCCCGGAGCTCGAGGGCGGCGGCGAGCCCGGCCAGCCCGCCCCCGGCCACCACTACCCGCGGCGCACCCATGAGCTCATCACCACCGCCAGCTTTCGCGCCGCCGAGAGCGAGACCCGCCGCTGCAGCGGCAGGCGTGGCTCGCGCTCGATGCGGCGCAGGATGGACCGGTAGATGCCAGCCATCGTCTCCACGCAGGCGGCCGGGCGGCGCGGGAGGTAGCGGAGGACGCCCAGCCCGCGGTCGAAGTAGCCCTGAGCGCGCTCGGCCTCGAAGGCCACCAGCGCCTCCCAGCCGGCCCCCGGCCGGCCGGCCAGGAGGTCTTCTTCCTCCACCCCGAAGCGCTCCAGGTCCTCGGCGGGCAGGTAAAGGCGCCCCATGCCGGCGTCCTCGCGGACGTCGCGCAGGATGTTGGTGAGCTGGAGCGCGATGCCCAGCTGGTCCGCCAGCTCCAAGGCCACCGGGGCGGTGAAGCCGAACACACGGACACACATCCGGCCCACGGTGGAGGCCACCAGCCGGCAGTAGCGCTCGAGCTCCTCCCAGGTCGCGTAGCGAGCGCGGACCAGGTCCATCTCGACGCCGTCGATCAGGGCCTGGAGCTCTCGCTCGGGGATGCCGTAGCGGTCCACCGCTCGGGCCAGGACCAGCGTCACCGGGTCCGAATGCAGGCCCTGAGCGCAGCGATGGGCTCGCTCCCGATGGCGGCGCAGACCCGCGGCCGAGCCCTCGCTCCCGTCCGCCTCGTCGTCGACCTGCCGAGCGAAGTCGTAGAGAGCGTAGATGGCGGTCCGCTGCTCCCGGGGCAGGGAGATGAAGCCCCAGTAGAAGTTCTTCGCCTCCCGGCGCGCCATCCGCCGGCAGAAGCGCTCCGCCTCCCGGAGCTCGGCCGCGGCCACCGACCCGTCAGGTCGCGCCCACGCCTCGTGCATGCCTTCCTCCTCCCGGTCGCACGGCCTCGAGCACCAGCCCGGCCTTGACCGGCAGCGAAACCCGGGGCCGCACCCGGTCGGTCCGGTAGCCGACCCGGGCGATAGCGTCACAGATGGCCAGCCCGCCCAGGCGATAGAGGGCGAGCTGGAGGCGAAGCCGCCCCGGCGCGACCCGCTCCAGCTCCCGGCCGGAGGCGAGCAGCGCCCGGGCCCGCTCGCAGTGCGCCCGCACGGCACCCGCCACCCCCAGCCGATCGACCTCGGGCCGGATCAGGTAGCAGCGCCCCTTGGTCGCGTCCACAGCCACGTCCTGGGCGAAATTGGCCAGCTGGAGGCCGATGCAGACGTCGTCCGACCACCGCTCGGCCATGGGGTCAGCGAGGCCGAACAGGCGCAGCACGACCCGCCCCACGGGGGCAGCCGAGCGCATGCAGTAGGCCTCAAGGTCCGGCCAGCTCTCGTAGCTGGTGACCTCCTGGTCCTGGAGGTTGGCCTCGATCAGGTCGGTGAAGGGCTGGGCGGGCAGCTGGAAGCGCTCCACGCTGTCCCGCAGGGCGACCAGGACCGGATGCACGGGTGGCTCACCCCGAAAGAGCCCACCGACCTCCTCGCGCCAACGGTGCAGCCGGGCCCTGGCCTCGTCCCCGCTCTCGTCGCCCAGGTCGTCGGTCATCCGGCAGTAGGCGTAGAGCCGGGCCAGGTGCCGCCGCAGCTGACCGGGCAGCAGCCAGGAGGCGACCTCGAAGTTCTCATAGTGCCGCCGGGCCAGCAGGCGGCAGTAAGCGTCGGCGGCGGCGAGCTCGCTGAACCCGCTCACGCCCCGGTTCCCCCGCCCCTTCTCAACGGCCCATCACCTGCACCACCACCTGACGCTGCCGCGGCGAGCAGAGCTCGACCAGGAAGACCCGCTGCCAACGGCCGAGGTCGAGGCGCCCGTCCACGACCGGTAGCGTCTCGCTCGCCCCCAGCAGCAGGTGTCGGCAGTGGGCGTGGCCGTTCCTCGGCTCGTCCGGCGGGACGTCCGGGCGTCGGCTCAGGTCGTCGTGCTCGTAGTCCCAGCCCTCGGGCGCCACCGTGGCCAGGAAGCGCTGAAAGTCGGCCAGCAGCAGGGGCTCGTTCTCGTTGACACGGATGGCGGCGGTGGTGTGGCGGGAGTAGACGTGGGCCAGGCCTCGGTGCACTCCGGAGGCGCGAACCACGGCCTCGACATCGTCGGTGATGTCGATGAACTGGCCTGCCGCCTCGGTCCGATAGCTCAACATCCCGATTAGCGGCTCCTCCAGGGGCTCGTCGCGACGTCGCAGGCGTGGGGTGCCCTGGAGGTCGGCGATGGTCCTGGCCCCGACGCAGAACATGGCCACGCGCAGCACCTCGATCAGCTCCTCGGCCAGGTCCCGTACCGCATCGGGCCCCTGGACCGACGCGCGCAGGAAGGGGCCCGCCATCCCCACCAGGTCCGCGCCCAGCGCGATCGCCTTGGCGACCTCGACCCCGGTCCGGATGCCCCCGCTGGCGAAGACCGGGGTCGCCCCCGCCGCCCGCCGGGCCAGGCGCAAGGCCTCCGCGGTCGAGATGCCCCAGTCGGCGAAGGCCGCCGCCACCCGGGAGCGCACCGGGTCCTCGATCCGGTGACGCTCGACCTCCGACCAGGAGGTGCCTCCGGCCCCCGCCACGTCGACCGCGGCCACCCCGGCAGCCAGCAGATCGCGCACGGTGTCAGGGGCGAGGCCCCAGCCCACCTCCTTGACCACCACCGGCGCCTCCAGACGATGGCACAGGTCCGCGATCCGGTCCAGGAGGCCGGCGAAGCAGCCGTCGCCCTCAGGCTGCACGGCCTCTTGGAGGGGGTTCAGGTGCAACACCAGGGCATCCGCTCGGAGCCGCTCGACCAGGCGCCGGCAGTCGTCGGCGGTCACCCCCTTGTTGAGCTGGACCGCCCCCAGGTTGGCGAAGAGCAGGACGTCGGGCGCCAGCGGTCGGACATCGAAGGTGTCCAGCACCTCGGGATGCTCGAGCAGGACCCGACCCGAGCCCAGCCCCATGGCCAGGCCGACCTCCTGGGCCACCCGAGCCAGGGTTCGGTTGATGCGTCTGGCCTCGCCGGTGCCCCCCGTCATCGACGAGATCAGGAGCGGCGCCCGCAGCCGCCGGTCGAACAACCGCACCGAGGTGTCGACTTGGTCCAGGTCGAGCTCCGGCAGGGCCCGGTGCAGGAAGCGGTACTCGTCGAAGCCGTTGCCGACCCCTTTGCCGTCGACATCGCCCTGCAGGTTGATGCGGATGTGGTCGGCCTTGCGGCTGGCAGTGGCGACCCACAACCCGTCCTCCGCCTCCCCGGCCCTCGCCGCGGCGACCGGTCCATCAGCGCCGGCCGGGACTCCCGCCTTCCCGCCTAGCGGCGCGGGGTGGCCCTCAACGTGTCCTGTTCGCGACATAGTGAGCGAACTCCTGGAACTGGTCGGTGGGCTCAGGCCCCAACCCGGAGCCGGCCACGACCTCGATCGCCTGCCGAGCGAAGCGGCGGGCGGCCGCCGCGCTCAGCTCCCTCGCCCCGGCCGCCTCCAGGCGATCGCGCAGCGCCTCCACCGCCGTGGCGTCGCCGGCCTCGGACCGAAAGAGGGCCCGGAACCGGCGCCGCTCGGCCGGCAGCATGGCGGCGTAGCCAACGACGACTGGGTAGGTGACCTTCCGGCGACCCAGGTCGCAGTCGCGCGACTTCCCGGTCAGCGCCGGCTCGCCCCAGATGCCCAGCCAGTCGTCGCGAACCTGGAAGGAGAGCCCCAGCAGCCGCCCGGCCTTCCGGAGCTTCCCGACCGCCGCCGGCCGGGCGCCGCCCATGATCGCGCCCAGCTGCAGGCTAGCCCCGAGCAGCGCCCCGGTCTTGGCCCGGGCCATGCGCAGGTAGGAAGCCGGCGGGCAGTGGGGCCGCCCCTCGAGCGCCAGGTCCAGGCACTGCCCCTCGATCACCTCCAGGACAGCGCGAACCAGGGCCCGGGCCGCCCGCAGCCGTCGGCCTGGATGCGGCCCCGGCGCCAGCAGGCTCTCGAAGGCCATGGCGTGGAGCGCGTCGCCAGCGTTGATGCCCTGGGCGACCCCCCAGATCGACCACACCGTCGGGCGATGGTGGCGCTCATGGTCGCCGTCCTGGATGTCGTCGTGGATCAAGGTGAAGTTGTGCACCCACTCCAGCGCCGCCGCCGCGGGCAGGGCCAGGGCCGGGTCCCCGCCGGCCGCCTCGCACGCCCACAGGCAGAGGCTGGGGCGCACGAGCTTCCCACCGGGCGCGTCGTGGGGACGGCCTCCAGCATCGACCCACCCCATGTGGTACGCCGCCATGAGCCCCGTCCGGGTGCCCACGTCCGGTGCCCGCTGCCGGAGGTACCGGGCCACCGGCTCCGCGTACCGGCGCACGAGGGCCGGCGGCTCCTCCGATCTGGGGGGTCGCGTGGTGATCATCCGCCAGCGCTCACTCCACAGATACGGTTACCCCAGAGTAACTATCTCGTCAAGCCCGGGGTTCGTAGGTTGGCCACTCGGGGTGGGATGAGGCAGGGAGGCGCGCCCTGCCCGAGCTCGACGCTGGAGCGGCCGCCCAGCCGCCGGGGGGCCGCCCTCCTCGCACGTTGCATCCGGGTCCCCTTCCCCACCTCCCCAGATTCCACCATGGGCGGCGGCCTGGGGCACGGTCCTGGTCGCGGCCGACCTACAGCGGTCAGGAGCCGCGGGCCGTCTTTCGGAACTCCTCCCAGAAGCCGCTGCGCACGGTGGCCTTGAGCTCGGGCCGCTCCCACAGGAACCCCAGGCGCTCCTCGGCGAAGCGCAGCAACCGTCCATCCAGGTCCCTGGGGACCTGCCATCCGGTCAGGCGCGCGAGCCGTTCCACCTCCACCGGCGTGGCCTCCGCCAGCAACACCCGGGCGAACTCCGCCCCCGCCTCCCGAGCCGCCCGCTCGAAGGCGTCCACCTCGGCCAGCCAGGTCGCCACCACCTCGCCGTCGCGGCTGCGCGTAGCTGCCTGGAACGCGGCCCGCATGCCGGGGTCGTGGGGACGGGCCACCATCGACCGCCGGCCCGGCGTCTCGCCCACCCGGCCATCGGGCGACGGCTCGCCCGGCCGGTCGACCAACCGAAAGTGGCGCAGCCAGAACTCGTCGGGCAAGATGCGATGCTCGTCCGCCTGCTGGCAGAGCACCCGGCTCTGGTTGATGCCCGGCACCCCCCAGAGCACCACCCGGACACCATGGTCCTGGGCCTCCTCCATCCCCTCGCGGATGTCCTCGTCCCCGGCCAGCACGTAGGCGCTGGCCATGGCCCGATCGTGGGCGAGGACGATGAGGTCGCGGACGATGCGGCTGTCCACCCCCTTCTGGCCACCGCGGACCAGCCGCCCCAGGCGAAGGCGCACCCCGGGCAGGTTGGCCACCGTCTGCTGGTCGTGCTCGGGGAGCCCGGTCAGGCTGGCGTCGTACCAGTAGGTGCGCAGCACCGGGAGCCCGCAGTCCTGCCGTGCCTCCTGGACGAGGTCGCTCACCAGCGAGGCGTACTCGCAGACGACCCCGCTGCGCTCGGGCGAGGCGGTGAGCAACTCCGCGACCGAGGCCACCAGGTAGCCGACATCGACGAAGATGGCAAAGCGGTCCATCTGTCGCCTACCTCATGGCCCCCACCGGCGCCTCGATCCCCACGGCCTCCGGCCGCAGGGAGAGGCCCCTTCCCTACGAGCCCATGTTGCGGAGGCAACGTTGCAGCGCCGCCAGCAGCGACTCGCGCTCATGCGTACCCAGCCCCCTGAGCAAGCGCTCCTCCAGCTCGTCGCAGCGTCGTTGGCAGGCCGAGAGCAGGTCCCGCCCCTGGGGCGTCAACCGCACCTCCAGCACCCGACGGTGCTCGACGTGGGGGGAGCGGACGAGCAGCCCCCGCTCCTCCAAGCCCTCCAGGAGTGGGGCCATGGCCTGGGGACGGACGAACGCCCGTCGCGCCAGCTCGGCCGCGGAGAGCGGCCCTGGCGCCAGCTCGCGCAGCACCACGTAGTGCGCCGTGTTGAGGCCGAGGTCCCGAAGGCTGTCGTCCAGGGCCCGTCGCAAGGAGTGCTGCAGCCGCTTGATGAGGAACCCCACGAGCGGCTCCGGTTCCTGGCGGGGCGGGAAGAGCTCGGAAGGAAGCGCAGCCATCGGCTATCACCCTGCACCTTACCCTCCCCATTCTGTCAAGCTCTCGCTCTTCCAGCAGGATCACCGTCGTCCCTCGCTCAGCCGGCGCCGAAGCGTGGGATGGGGTGGTCGCCGAGGGCGACGTGCACGGTCTGGTGCTCGCAGTAGAAGTCGAAGCTGTAATGGCCACCCTCCCGACCGATCCCGCTGTCCTTGGCCCCCCCGAAGGGCGTGCGCAGGTCGCGCACGTTTTGGGAGTTCAGCCACACCAGCCCGGCGTCGATGGCCTGAGCGACCCGTGTCCCCTTCCTCAGGTCGTTGGTCCAGACGTAGGCGGCGAGGCCGTAGCGGACACGGTTGGCGAGGCGCACCGCCTCCTCCTCGCCCTCGAAGGGGGTGGCGACCACGACCGGGCCGAAGATCTCCTCCTGGAAGACGCGGGCCTCAGGGGACACGTCCGCGAACACGGTGGCCTGGAGGTAGTTGCCCCGCTCCAGGCCTGGCGGCCGCCCACCGCCAGCCAGGAGCCGTCCCTCCTCGCGGCCGATCTCCAGGTAGCGGCTGACTCGGGCCCAGTGGTCGGGATGGATGAGCGGCCCCAGCTCGGTCCGGGGGTCGAGGGGATCGCCGACCCGGATCCGACGGGCGCGCTCGGCGACCCGCTCCACCACCTCCTGGTACACCGGCCGCTCCACCAAGAGGCGCGTGCCCGCCGTGCAGCGCTCCCCGTTCAGGGAGAACACGCCGAAGACGGCGGCGTCCACCGCCCGCTCCAGGTCGCAATCGGCGAAGATCACCACCGGGGACTTGCCCCCCAGCTCCATCGAGTAGCGCTTGAGCGTGGCCGCCCCGTTGGCCATGATGGCGCTGCCGGTGGTGGTCTCGCCGGTGAAGGAGATCAGGTTCACCCCCGGGTGGGCCACCAGCGGCGCCCCGCAGGTCTCGCCGAAGCCGTGCACCACGTTGAAGACGCCCTCGGGGACCCCGGCCTCGGCCACGATCCGGGCCAGGCGATCGGCGGTGAGCGGCGACCACTCGGCCGGCTTGAGCACGCAGGTGCACCCCGCCGCGAGGCAGGGCGCCACCTTCCACGTCTCGAGCATGAAGGGGGTGTTCCAGGGCGTGATCAGGCCGGCCACCCCCGCCGGCTTGCGGATGGCGTAGTTCAAGAACCCCGGCGACCGGTACGACTCGCCGGCCAGCACTTCGATCGCGGAGGCGAAGAAGCGGAAGTTCTCCGCCGCCCTGGCCGCCTGACCCCTGGCCTGGGTGATGGGGAGGCCGGTGTCGAGCACCTCCAGCTGGGCGATCTCCTCCCCAGCCGCCTCGATCAGCTCGGCGATCCGGCGCAGGCGGCGGCCCCGCTCGTCGGCCGACATCCGCGGCCACGGTCCCTCCTCGAACGCCCGCCGGGCCGCCCGCACGGCCAGGTCGACGTCCGCCGCCAGCCCCTCGGCCACGGTGGTCAACGGCTCGTTGGTGGCGGGGTTCAGGGTCTCGAAGGTGCGCCCGCTCTGGCTGGGGCGAAACTCGCCCGCGATGAAATGGCCCACCGGCCGCACCTCGACCTTCACGGTCGGTGCCTCTGTGGATGCCATCAGCCTGCCTCCTCCTCGGCGACCACGGGGTTCTCCAGCGCCCCCAGGCCTTGGACCTCGAGTCGCATCTGGTCCCCCGGGTAGACGGGTGACACCCCCCTGGGCGTCCCGGTCAGGATCAGGTCCCCGGGCTCCAGGGTCATGAAGAAGGTGATGTACTCGATGATCTCCGGGATGGTGCGCATCAGGTCCCGCGTGCTCCCCCGCTGCCGCAGCTCCCCGTTCACATAGGCGCGCAGCTCGAGGCAGCCCGGGTCCTGGACCTCGTCCTCGACCAGGTAGGGGCCGAGAGGGCAGAAGGTGTCCCAGCACTTGCCGCGCAGCGGGGGCCGGAACAGGTTGCTGACGTAGTCCCGCACCACCAGGTCGTTGGCGATCGTGTAGCCACCCACCACCTCCATGGCCCGAGCGGCGGGGATCCGCCGGCATCGCCGTCCAATCGCCACCGCCAGCTCGACCTCGTAGTGGACGAAGCGGGCACCAGGCGGGTACACGACCGGGCGGCGGTGGCCGATCCAGGTGTTGGGCGACTTGAAGAAGAGCGCCGGCTCCTCCGGCTCCTGCAGCTCCAGCTCCCGGGCGTGGTCGACGTAGTTCAGGGCCAGCGCGATCACCTTGGTCGGGGCCACCGGGGGCAGAAACTCGACCTCGGACTCGGGGTAGGCACGCCCATCCGGGCCCCGCAGCAGGCCGGGCTCGGCGAGGACGGCCTCGACCAGGCGGCCCCGGTGGAGGACTCGGGCCCGCTTCACCGGCCCGCCTCCGCGGCCCGGGCCGGGACCCGGGAGCGCAACCCGTAGCTCTCGATCAGCTCCTCGAGCCGTCGCTGCACGGCCGGGGCCGGCTCGCAGAGGGGAAGGCGCAGGCGGGGCTCGATCATGCCCAACCGGCCCATGGCCCACTTGAGCGGGCCCGGGTTGGTCTCGAGGAAGAGCGCCTGGTTCAGGGGGAGGAGCCGGTAGTGAAGGTCGAGCGCCTCGTCATGGCGTCCGGCCACGACGTGGTCGTAGATGGCGGCGACCTCCCTCGGCATCAGGTTGGCGGTGGCGCTGACGTGGCCCGCCCCACCGATGGCCAGCATCGGGTAGCAGAGGAGCTCGATCCCCGAGTAGACCAGAAAGTCCCGGCCGCACTCGTGCAGGACCAGGCTCACGTGCTCGAAGTCCTTGTTGGACTCTTTCACCCCGATGATGCTGGGGCAGTCGCGACGCAGGCGGGCCATGGTGGCCGGAGCCATGTTGACCGCGGTCCGCCCGGGGATGTTGTAGATGATCAGAGGGAGGTCGACCGCCTCGGCCACGGCCCGGAAGTGCCGGTACAACCCCTCCTGGGAGGGCCGGTTGTAGTACGGGACGATGATCAGGGCGGCATCCGCCCCGAGCCGGGCTGCGACTCGGGTGAGCCGGATCGTCTCCTCCAGGTTGTTGGTGCCGGTGCCGGGCACGAAGGGCACCCGGCCAGCCACCTGCTCGGCGGCGACCTCGAGCACCCGCTCTCGCTCCTCCAGGCTGAGCGACGAGGGCTCCCCGGTGGTCCCGGTCACCGAGATGCCATGGCTGCCGCTTGCGATCTGCCAGTCGATCAGGCGCCGAAGGGCCTCCAGGTCGAGGTCCCCCGAGGCGGAGAACGGGGTGACCAGAGGGACGATGGACCCTCGCGGCGTTCGTCGCTGCCTCATCCGCTGCTCGCCTCCTCTCCAGGGATGCGGCCACCCGACCCGACGGCCATCGCCGGCGGGAGCGACCAGGAGCGGCCCCGACGCCTTCCACGACGGTGCTCACAAGCGACTCGGGGGGCGCGAGGAGCGGCAACAGCGCAGGGGAGCGGCCGACTCGCGCCGAGGCTCACGACCCCCCGCGGTTCCTCGCCCGGCGAGCGACCCAGCGCATGTTGTAGCGGGCCAGCAGCCAGGTCACGATCACGAGCAGGATGATCGTGATCGAGACCCAGAAGACGGTGCTGCGCGCGAGCTCCACCGGCCCCAGCGCCTGTGGCCCTTTCTGCTCGTTGACCTGGATGATGTAGGCCGCGATGTCCCGGATGTCCTGATCGGTCAGGCTCGGGTTGCCGCCCTTGGCGGGCATGGTGCCGTACCCGCCGACGCCGCTCTTGCCATGGGTGATGGTGTTGATCAGGTAGTTGGGGTCGAGCGGGGTCTTGGTGTCGGGCAGGGTGACGATGGGGTTGAGACGGGGGCCGACCCCCCCCTCCAAGCTGGCGCCATGGCAGCTCGTGCAACCCGAGCTGCTGAACAGCTGGGCGCCCCTTGCCGGGTCGCCGGGGAGGGCGCCGGACGGGCCCGGAGAGGCGCCCTGAGCGGAGACAGCCACCAACGTCCAGCTCAACAGCAGCGCCGGCACGCCCAGCGCGATCACGGCCCGTAGGGCCCATCGTCTCGTTCCCATGTCTTCCGGAAAGCCTAGCGCAGGCCCGAGGCACGGCGCTGGACCGGCGACCGGCCCCGCCCCGGACCGGCCTCGCCGCGTCCCCGTCCTCCCCCTCGGCCCCCCGGATGGTGACCGGGGCCAGCCCACGGCTTGACATCCCGTCCCGGAGGGGCTCAAATCGTAGCGCGGCCGCTCGCCCACCGATGAGCACGCCCCGTGCAGGTTGGGGAGAGAGAGATCGGGGAGAGAAAGAGAGGAGGAGAAACGCACGATGCATGGCGGACTGCCATGGCGATCCCGGCTGCGACGGAGCCACCTGGCCGGCTTGGCGACGGTCTCGCTGGTCCTGTTGGCCGCCTGCGGCGGGGGCGGAGGGGGGACCAGCCCCTCGTCCCCCGGGGTGACCTCGACCAGCATCCTCATCGGCACCACCAGCCCCCAGACCGGTCCCGCCGCCCCCGGCTACAGCGAGATCGCCCCTGCCTCGAACGCCTACTTCAAGTACGTCAACGACCACGGGGGGGTGTACGGACGCAAGATCACCTACCTCATCCTGGACGACCAGTACGACCCGTCCGTCACCGCCACCAAGACCCGCCAACTCGTCCTTCAGAACCACGTCTTCGCCGACGTGGGACCGTTGGGCACCCCCACCGGGCTCGCCGTGGCCCCGTTCCTGAACGCCGAGAGGGTGCCCCAGCTCTTCGTCGAGTCGGGCTGCGCGTGCTGGAGCCAGCCCAGCAAGTGGCCCTGGACCTTCGGCTGGCAGCCCAACTACATCGTCGAGGGCAAGATCCTCGGGCAGTACATCGAGCAGTCCTTGGCCGGCCAGAAGGTCGGGTACCTCTACCAGGACGACGAGTTTGGGCAGGACGGCGTGAAGGGCCTCGACGAGAGGGTGCCGGCCTCGCAGGTGGTCTCCCGGCAGACCTACTCGACCACCACCCTGTCCTCTGGCCTCGGCAACCAGGTGGCGGCGCTCAAGGCGGCCGGGGCCCAGGTCGTGGCCATGTACACCATCCCCGCCGCCACCACCCTCGCCCTCTTGGCGGCGGCCGAGATCGGCTACCACCCGATCTGGGTGGTCTCGAGCGTCGGCTCGGATCCCCCTACCCTGACCGGCCTGCTGGCCTCCCTCTCCAAGGGGAAGGCCGGCGCCTCGCTGCTCGACGGCATGATCTCCAACATCTACCTGCCCCCGGAGAGCGACGCCTCCAACCCCTGGGTCACCTTCTTCAAGTCGATCCTGGCCCAGTACGACCCGGGCGCCCCCTGGGACGGCAACACCCTCTACGGCCTCGCCTTGGGCTACACCTTCGTGAACCTTCTCAAGGCCAACGGCCCCACCCTCACCCGTGACAGCCTGGTGCGGACGCTGGAGAGCAAGGGCAAGAGCCTGATGGGACCCGGGCTGGTCCCGCTCGGCTACTCGAGCAGCAACCACTACGGCTACATGGGCTCGCAGCTGGCGAAGATCCAGGGAGGGGCCGTGGTCCCCTTCGGGCCCCGCTACGTCTCCACCAACAACGGGCCGATCACGGTCTACAACGGGCCCTTGAGCCAGCCGCCCAGCTCCTGAGCCCGCCGCGGCGCGACCGGGGTCGAGCCCGAGGAGGTCCCCGGGCTCGGCCCCGACCATCGTCAGCGGGGCGGTGGTAGGCCCAGGAAGCGGAAGCAGTTGTTCCAGGTGATGTCCTCCAACACCTCGCCGGGAAGGTCCATGGAGCGCAGGGTCCGCCCCGCCGGCCGCTCTCGCTCCATGGCCGGGAAGTCGGTGCCCACCAGCAGCCGCTCCGGGCCGATCAGGTCGAGCAGGTAACGCAGAGCACGGCGGTCGAAGACCAGCGTGTCGTAGTAGAAGCGCCGGGCGTACTCGGAGGGGGAGCGGGGGAGGCGATCCGGCACCTGGGGCCGATCTGCGGAAGGAGGCTCCTCGTTCCAGGTCCCGCCCCAGAAGTACTGCGCCCGGGGCAGCATGAGCGGGAAGCCGCCGGCCCCATGGCTCAGGGCCAACCGCAGGCCGGGGCAACGCTCAGCGACCCCGCCGTAGATGATCGAGACCGCCGCCAAGGCGGCCTCGGTGCCGACCCCGAAGCTGGGCACGGCCGAGCGTGGCATCCGATCCCCCAGGGGAGCCGGGAGCGCGTGCACGAAGATCGGAACCCCCAAGCGCTCCGCCTCCTGGAAGAAGCCCAGGAACCGGTCCTCGCCCAGCGACCGCCCCTCGACGTTGGACCCGATCTCGACTCCGTGCAGGCCCATTCCCTTGATCACGGCCAGCTCGCGGGCGGCGAGGTCGGGGTCCTGGAGCGGAACTGTGCCCAAGCCGAGGAACCGATCCGGGGCCGCCTCGCGAAGGCGAGCGATGAACTCGTTGACGCACCGAGCCAGGTCGAGGCCGTCCTGGGCCGGCAGGGCGTAGTTCAAGAGCGGCGGCATCGGGGAGAGGACCTCAGCGTCCACCCCCGAGCGCTCCATGGCCTCCAACCGGCGGTCGGCGTCGTAGAAGACGTCACGGGCGGTGAAGCGCATGGGACCCGAGACCAGCACCCGGGCCCCTCCCGTCTCGGCGGGCTCGATCCGTGGCCAGCGGTCGCCGCTGGCCCGCCCCCGGGCGGGCGGGAGGTCGGTGGGGATGACGTGGGCGTGGAGATCGATCAGCATCGCAACCTCAACGTTGGGGGCAGACGGCCACGTGCACCGCCCTCTCGCCCTCGACCTCACCGGCCAGGGTCTCGATGGCACGGGCCGTCTCGCTCAGCTCGAAGGTGTGGGTGTGCAGCTTCTCCAGCGGGAAGCGGCCCGACTCGATGATCCGGATCGCCTCCTGGTAGGCGGGGGCGTCCACTCCGTAGGCCCCGACCACGGTGATGGCCTTGTTGATGATCAGGTCGGTGACCACCTCCACCGGCCGGCGTCCTTTCAGCCCGGCCAGCACCACCCGGCCGCCGTGACGGACCGCCTGCAGGGCGTCCATCACCGGCTGGGCGGCCATCGGGGTCAACTCCAGGGCCACGTCCACCAGGCGCCCGTCGGTCAGCTCCCGCACCCGCTCCACGGTGTCCTCTCGGTCGGCGACGATGGTGTGGTCGGCCCCCAGCTCACGCGCCAGCTCCAGTTTGTGCTGGTCCCGCTCCAGGCCGGTCACGATGATGGTGCCTGCTCCCGCCGCTCGGGCCGCGATCACCGAGGCGAGGCCGCGCTGCCCGGAGCCGAGGATCAGCACCGTGTCGCCCAGCCCGACCCCGCCCAGGTGACAGGCCCAGCGCACCCCGGCCCCGAGGGGGTTGAACATCACCGCCAGCTCGGCCGGGATGTCGTTGCGCACCCGGTGGAGGATGGCGTTGGGGTGCAGGTAGACGTACTCGGCGAGGCCGCCCCACAGGGACGGCGGCCGGTCCAGGGGCGTGGTGCCGTAGCCACCGCGGCGGTTGCGGCAGGCCTGGTAGCGACCGGTGAGGCAGAGGTCGCAGGTGCGGCAAGGGATCAGGATCTCGAGCGCCACCCGGTCGCCAGGCTGGACGCCCCAGCGGGCGGCCGCCCGCTCCCCCACCTCCTCTACGATCCCCAGCGGCTCGTGGCCCGGGATCGAGGGCGGACGGTCGGCCCCAAGGTGGCCCCGGTACTGCTCGACATCGCTACCGCAGATCCCGCAGGCCTCGATGCGCAGCAAGCCGTCGTCGGGACCTACGCAGGGACGAGGGAACTCCCGCAGCTCGAGCCGTCGGGGACCCACCTGGACCACCGCGCGAACCATCTCGGTCATGTCGACCTCCTGCCAATCTGTCGCTGCCGCGACGCCGGGGTGGACCCCGGCGTCGGAAGCCGGTGACAGCCGCGATCGCCTCCAGCCATCGAATCCGCCTACTCCAGCTCGGTCAGGTCGAGCTTCACGAGGGGCACCGGGCCGGCGTTGTCCTCGGGAGGCGTGTAGGCCCAGTACTTGGCCCTGGCCCCGCCGTCGACGACGAAGTCGCACCCGGTGATGAGACGGGCGTAGTCGGAGCACATCCAGGCCACGCAGTGCCCGATGTCGGTGGGGGTGGAAGGCGCCCCCATGGGGATGTTGCGGCGCACGTCGAAGGTGCCGGTGGGCCGCCACCAGGGCGGCCGCTCCCCGGGCGGGGCCGAGGGCCTCCGGTGACGGCCCCCGCTCGCCCGCCACTCGGCAATCAGCTCCGGGTTGTCGGGCTCGGGCGCGGTGGGGGTGAAGCTGTTGACCCGGATCCCGTAGGGGGCGAGGTCCATGGCCGCGGCCCGGACGAAGTTGGCCAGGCCCCCCTTGTGGAAGGCGTAGGCGATCACCCCGGGCGCCCCCTGCCAGGCGTTGGAGGAGAGGATGCAGACGATGCTGCCCTTGATGCCGCGCTCGATCATGGCGATGGCCGCGTGCTTGGTGTTGAGGAAGGTGCCGGCCGCGGCCACGTTGACCGCCCGGTTGAAGTCCTCCAGCGTCTCCTCCAGGATCCCCCGGCCCCCGAGCAGGGCGGCGTTGTTGACCAGGATGTCGATCCGCCCCCAGGTGTCCAGGATCTTGTGGAGGTAGGAGGTGACGTCGGCCTCGCTCGTGACGTCGCCGGGCACCGCCAGGGCGACGCCCCCGTTGCGCTCGATCCGGCGCACGCAGGCCTCTGCCACCTCTGGCCGGACGTCGTTGCAGGCCACCCGGGCGCCGTACCTGGCCAGGGCCAGGGCGATGCCGCTGCCGATGTTCGGCCCGGCCCCGGTGACCAGGGCCACCTTCCCTTCCAGCGAGATCTCCATCCGTGTCGCTCCAGCTTCAGGCCTGGGTCGTTGCCCTCCATCCGCCGGGGTTCGTGCCCGTCCCCCACGAGGGGCGGGTTGGACGGGCCCTCCCATCCGCCCCGGCCAGAACCGCCGCCGAGCCGTTCTGCCCCTCTCCTCTCCTCTGGCCAGCGCCCGGCCGCCGATGGTTCATGTAGCACACTAGTACACTAGAACCAGGCGGAACCGTAACGCGCGCCGAAGGCGCTGTCAAGGCGTCGGCCGGAGATGAAGCCGGTGGGTCGACGAGGCCGGGGCTGGGCGGGAGCTCTGGCGACCCGGAGGAGACCCTGGCCTGGCCAGCTGGCCCCCGCCTCCGGGCCTGGAAGGAGGCGATCCTCTCGTCAACCGATGAGGGTCCGCTCAAGCGCCGGTGCTGAGAGGGGTCGCAGGCCCAGGTCGGTGTGGCCGGGCGCGCCGAGCAGCGCGGGTGGGGGCAAAGGGCCAGAGGCCACACGGGCCAGGCGTTTGGGCATGACGGTCGGATCGCCGGCGTCGCCCATCACGTCTCCTCCACCCCGGACCACCTCCAACCGCCGCCGGATCGCCCGACCTGCCTCGCCTCGGCTGATCCCACCTCGCCACCCTCGCACGGGAGAGGGCCGGCGGGCGCGCCCCCGGCGCTGGCGAGTACGGTGACGAAGGGATACGGATGCTGGGGGTCGGGGCGAGGGCTGGCTGGCTTCGACGGGAGCGTTGATCGAAGACCGGAACGGATGGCACAGGCGTGACGGCGCCCGGCCTGCGCCGACGGGGGAGGGAAGCCACCGGTGAAGCCGCCGGCGAGGGGACCGGGCGCCATGCGGCGTTCGGGCATCCGGGAGATCATGGAACTCGCCTCGTCGATGAGCGACGTCATCCATCTGGAGGGGGTAACGACAGCTGACGTGTCCACACACTACCATTCACTCCCGTCAACTCGAAGCAGTGGGCGCGCGAGCAAGGCATCCCTCCCGTCACCGCCTCCCGCTGCTCCCCGTCGGGCACGCTTCCCGTCCCGGCCCGGCGAGTCGGTCACCTGATCCCGGGGGACGCCCCGGCGTGACCGCTCGCGTGTCCGCTGCCGATCAACGCTCC
>DATGLL010000065.1:0-3821 GCA_035294145.1 Candidatus Dormiibacterota bacterium
GCTAGCTCTTCCCCCTGGGCAGGGGTGGCGGGGCGCGGTCGAGGGCTCGACAGTGCACCGGGACACGGGTGCGGTTCGGCGAACCGCCACGCTGATGTACGCGGGTTTGGACCGCAAGACGGCGATGCGCAGAACGGTGCCCCTCACTGAGAGCGCGTCCGGACCAAGTGGTCCGGGGTCGCACAGCCGAAACGGGGATCTTCTCTGCCGCGGCGGCGTCCCGGTGCACGGTGGAGGCCTCGCCGGCCCCGCCGAGGGACCAGCGAGCGGGAAGCAGCGACATGGGTCAGGCGGCGGTCATCTCGGCCCACAAGAAGCCGGCCAGCTCACGGGCGACGGCGGCCACCACCACGTTGCGCGAGCTCTTCAGCGTCGAGAGCCGCCGGAACTTGGCGCACAGGTGGACCTGGGCGCTCCAGGCCCGGGTGATGGTCTCTGGCGAGGCCCGGCGCTGGCGGCGGGCGATGACCGCGCCGGTCGCCGGGCGGTGCTGGTAGGACCAGGCTGACTCGACGAGTGCGGTGCGCAGGTGGACGTTGCCGGTCTTGGTGATCCTGCCCCGCCGCACCCGCTCGCCTGAGGAGTACTCGCTCGGCGTGAGGCCGCAGAACCCCATGAAGGAGGTGGCCCGGGGGAACCGACGCCAGTCGCCGACCTCGGCACCGAGCGAGAGCGCGCCGAGCTCGGTCATGCCCCGGTAGGCCGACAGACGGGCGACCGTCTCGGCAAAGGGGCCGGTCTCGAGATAGCAGCGCAGGTCGGCCTCGATCGCAGCGAGCTCGGCATCGACGCCGGCAAGCACGGAGCGATAGCGGGCGTAGGTGCGGGTGAGCGCCTGGTCCTCGAAGGACACCTTGGCGAGCCAGGCCTCGTGCCGCATCGTCCAGTGCGCCCCGTCGCCAAACACGATCCCGTGGCGGAGCAGGAACTTCAACAGCCGGTGGCGGGCGCGGGTGCGGTCGGTGACGAGGTCGGCCCGGGCCCGGCACAGATCCCTGATCGCCTCCTCGGCCTCGGTCGGGACCCGGACCGGGGTCAGCTGGCCCACCCGGTGCAGCTCGACCAGGCGCCGGGCGTCGCGACGGTCCGTCTTCACCCTGGCGCCGGCGGTCACGGGGATGAGCGAGGGAGCGATCACCTCGCACGATGCGCCGAGCCGCCGAAGCAGTCGGGCCAGGTGATAGCCGGTCGGGCCGGCCTCGTAGCAGACCGACCGAGACCGGGGTCACCGAGACCGGAGAGGAACCGGCGGATGGAGGCCTCGTCAGGGTAGAAGCGGTCGACGACGGCGACGTCGGCACTGGGCACGAGCACCGCGGAGGTGATCGAGCTCTTGTGAACGTCAAGACCCACGAAGGTGGTGTCAGGATGGGGGAGGCGATGGGACATGGCTGGCTCCTTCAGTGTGTGGCACCGCCCGAATGGGTGACCCACGTCGGATCAACCTTGGCTGAACGGCGCCAGCCGTTCCATCGTCACTGAGAGGCGACACGTCGCGTGTGGCTGCGCGGGGCGAAGCCGTCGTTCAGCCCGGCCCGCCCGCCTCGCCGAAAGTGGGCTCGCGGCAGGAGCCGGCATCCACCGGCCCCACCCCTGTCAAGCCGGTCGGGGATCCTGGATCAACCCGAGGGCGTTGCCGTCAGGATCGCTGACGGTCGCCACGAGCCGTCCCCCACCGACCTCGCGGGGTCGGTCCTGGACCCGGGCGCCTGCGGCCACCACCTCGGCCAGCTTCGCCTCGATGTCCGCCACGTGCCAGTACGCAACCGGCGTGGAGGGGCTCTGCGGCCCTCCCCGGGGGACGAGACCGATGTGCTGACCGCCCGCGTCGAATCCCACGTAGTGGGGGGAGTCCACCTGTGGGCCCACCCCGAGCAGGGCGGCATAGACCGCCTTCGCCCTGCCGAGGTCGGTCACGGGATGCAGCACAGTCTTGATCCCTTCGGTCGGCGATCCGGTCACGACTCCTCCTTCGACGCCTTCGACCAGAGCGGGTCACGCCCCGTCCACGCGATGAAGCGCTGCGTGGGCGTGGCACCGGGTGGAGGCATGACCTCCGGCCCGAACACGCGCGGGCTACGCACCTGCTGGGCGGGCATCGGATCGATCACGGTGTGAGCGAACTCGATCGCCTCGGGCGGGATCTCGACATCGGCACCGGCGGCACGCCCGAGATCCCAGGCATGCACGAAGAGGTCGAGGGCCGGGAAGCTCAGGGCCTCCCCGACGCGGCGCGGCCCTCTCGGGGAGTCCACGGCGCGGGAGAGTTCGACACCCCTCACCGCCTCGCGGGCGGCACCGGCAATCCTCTCCCACCAGGTGCCGGGGTCCCCTTCGACCGCGGTGCCGGGAGGGTCCAGCGGTTCCCACGCAGGGCGGCCGCCTCGGAGCAGCTGCGTGCCGAACTGCACGGCCGAACCGGCGTGACCGAGCACGTCGAGTGCTCGCCACCCGGCACACGGTGACGGACGCTCCCAATCGGCAGCCCCCAGCCGGGCAACGGTACGGCTGAAGAGGTCGAGGCCCCCGAGGAAGATCGCGTCAGAGTCCGCCACCACGAGCACGGGTCTAGCACGGGATCGTGACGCGTGCCCACTCCCGGTCCTCGGAGCCCTGGGAACGTGGCGGAGGCGATCAGTCAGGCGGTCTCCTTGGGCGACTCGACGCCCGACCCTGCGAAAGGGTTCTAGCGGACCGGCGGCGGCCGACCCTCCAGGCTGTCGACGAGCGCGGGGTCCCACCCGCACGACGTACAGGAGTACGTGACAGCCGACCTCACGAACGACAGCGCGGTCCGCAGCGGATCATCGGACGCGACCACGTCGTCCCAGTCCAGGATGTACTCCCCGAGGCTCGGCTCGAACCTCGCCGCCGGAGGTTCGAGCCTCCCTTGCCCGTACGCAGGGGGGGCCGGGTGGGCATAGGCATAGAAGGCAGCCCGTGGATAGCGCTGGTCGCCTGGCCACCACCCGATGGCGACCTCTTCGGCATCCATCGCGTTGCGCATGATGAAGGCCGAGGTTCCCGGATCGGCTGGCTCGCCGGAGAACAAACTGACGGCGAGATCGAACGATCCCCACCATGCATTGACCGGCGTGCAGCGGCCACGGAACGGGGCCCGGACTTCGCTGAGGACGATCGCCGCTCGGGTGGCGGCACCCAGGTAGGCGGCGACCTGACCAGGATCGTAGGTCGCGTGCTGATCGTCCTGGTCGAGTGGAACCGTCCACGCGACCTCCTGCGGGCGGGGATCGAAGGGAACCGGTCCCACCATGACCGTGACGGCCTCGAGGACCTCTCGGGTGACCTCCCCGACCGCCCGGTGCGGAGCCAGATCGATCCTTTCGCGGCGCCCGTCGCTGTGCTCGATCAGGCTCTGGTGCGCATGCAGATCCAGGGCCAGCACGATCGCACCCGAGCCGTCTGGCGCCGGGAGCGGCATGCTCTCCCACCCTCTGGCCGTGAGACGCAGGGCTGCGTGCTGCAGCTGGGGCTCGGGGAACGCGAGGCGAGCGGCCAGCTTCCCGAGGACCTGCGTGTGAGCGTGCAGCGTGTCGCAGGTGGCCCGCCACTGCTCGAACGGGAGGAGATCCCAGCCGCGGGTCACCATCGCCGGGCCTCAGGGTGCGACGGAGCGGGCGGGGCGCCTTCCACCTCGAAGAGCAGCTCGTCCGGATAGCACCACCACCAATCCTCGCCGGGTTCGAAGGAACGGATCAGCGGGTGGTCAGGATGGGCTCGCCAGTGAGCGGTCGCGTGACGGTTGGGCGAATCATCACAGCAACCGACATGACCGCAAGACATGCACAGGCGAAGGTGCA